>JAJTFU010000020.1 GCA_021299075.1 Novosphingobium sp.
GCTTGATCCGCGGCGTTGGGGTCTATGAAGAAACCGATCGGCGCGCACTGGAGGTTTCTCTCAACCGGATCGTAAGCCCCGGCGAGGCGCTTTATCTCAGCTTCCGCGAGGATGCCGCGCCCGAAGCTACAGCCGTGGTAGTGGAGCGGATCGTCGCCAAATGATGACACCGGCTCAACGAGCCGTAATCATGGTTGCTTGCATGACTTTGCCCGCTGCCCCAGCCGCAGCGGCAGCTGAGCCTAGCATTGCGCCGGTCACGCACTCGCTTCCCTTTACCGATGCTGACTTTGTCCTGCTCCAGACGGATGCAGACGGCATTGCGTTGACCGACGCCTTAGGCGGCTATTCATCGCGAGCAGGCCTCTACCTGCCCGTTGGCGAGTTGGCGCGCCTGCTTGATCTCGCGATCTATGTCGATCCGGCCAAGCAAACCGCCTCTGGCTGGATTGTCACTGAAACGCGTACCTTCGAAATAAGCCTGCCGCGCAATTCCGCAAAGGTCGAGGGTCGTGAGGTCAAGCTCCAGCCGGCCGATGCAGTGCTCCTTGACGGTGAGATGTATGTCCGCGCAGAGCTTGCGCAGCGCCTCCTGCCGTTCAGCCTGGTTGCTGACTTGGGGGAATTGACACTGCAGATCCGGAGCCGCGAGGAATTGCCCTTCAAGGCCCGAATGAGCCGCCTGAACCGCTCGAATAGCTTGAACCGAGGCCTGCTTGGCACCGACGCTATCCCGCACGCCGCCGAGCTCGACCAGCCCTACCGTTTCTTTTCGCCGCCGTCGGTCGATCTCACATTGCGGGGCGAACTCGGTAACCGTGCCCCACACACCGGCGGCAGCTACGACATTCGGCTGGGCGGGGACTTACTATACGCAGGCTTTCAGCTGTTCGCTGCATCGGATCAACAAGGCCGGCTCGACAGCATGCGGGTCTTGTTTGAGCGCAAGGACCCCAAAGGTGCCGGGATTGCCGGCCCTTTCGGCCTGACCCGTTTCAATATCGGCGACACGCAGTCACCAGGCCTGGCAATGGGCGCTGAGAGCGCCACGGGTCGCGGGCTTTTCTTGACTTCTGAAGCACTCGAGCAGGCGAACATCTTTGACCGCACTGACCTGCGAGGCGAGCTTCCATCCGGGTATCAGGTGGAACTCTACGTCAACGAAGTGCTGCGCGGTTCTGCACTCAATACGCCAGACGGACGCTATGCCTTTACAGAGGTCCCGCTGAGTTATGGTAGCAATCAGGTCCGCCTGGTATTCTATGGGCCACGCGGAGAACGCCGCGAGGAAGCCCGCCGCATAAATGTAGATGGCAACCAGCTGGCGGCTGGCAAGACTACCTTTAGCCTTGGCATTATCGAGGAAAGTCGCCAGGTCGTCGAAGTTACCCCAGTTCCCGAAGCGGTAAGGTTGTTCCTGCCGGGCTTTGGCCAGACCCGCTTGGTGGCGCGCATGTCCCATGGACTTGGCTCAGGGTTCACCGTCAATGCGGGAGCCGCACATCTGTCACCGCCGACTGGTGATGGTCGCACACTTTTCAATGCCGGCCTGGTTGCCAGTCTCGGCGGCTATTCGACCCAGATTGACGGTGCCTGGGACACAAATCATGCCCACGCCGAGATGGCTATGGGGCGCAAATATCTTTTGGGTAGTGTCCGGAGTTCATTTGCGGCCGGCGGCTACTTGATCTCGACCGGGATCGATGCGCAGCGCGAAAGCGGCGGCGGTGAGGCTACAATGAGCCGCGTTGGCGGCGGCACTGAATTGACCAGACTGGCTGGTGCAGGTTGGCAGCTGCGTGCAGGGGTCAGTTATGAATTCCAGCCAAAGTTCGAGCTTTCCTCGGCAAATTTCACAGCGGACCGACAACTGACTGACCGTTTCGCATTGCGACTAGCGGCAGCCCATTATTTCGGTCCCAACGCGACAACCGCGATCCAGGCAGGGCTGACACGGCGGCTGGATTTTGCCTATCTGACCCTGAACTCAGCTTATTCGACTGCCACTCGCGATCTGCGCATCGGGATGCAGGTGAGCCTTGGCGGCCTGTTTGATCCATTTCGCCGCCGGTATCGCCTGACGCCGCCTGGTTCCGGGGTAGGTGGCAACATCGTGGTCCAGGCCTTTGAAGATGCCAATGGCAGCGGCACGCGTGATGCCGGCGAGGCCGCAGTCGTTGGGCTGAAGGTGCTCAACACAGGCAGGACAGTCTCAACTGATGTGAACGGTCGTGCGCTTGCTGCAGCATTGGGCAGTGGCACCACGGGCTTTGTCGAGGCTGATCCGGAAAGTATCGAGGATCCCTATCTTCGGCTCGACCAACCCCGATGGCAGTTCGTTCCTCGGCCCGGCAAGGTGGCAATTGCTAATTTCGTCTTTGCGCGGGGCGGCGAGGTCACTGTTCGTGCCGAGTTTGACAGGGGAGACGGCGTCCGGCGGGGCCTGTCAGCGCTCAGTCTGCGGTTGATGAATGAACGTGGCGAGATTGCCTTTGAAGGTCGCTCCGAGTTCGACGGTTCACTGCTTGCTGCCGGTCTTCGGCCGGGCAAGTACCGGGTTGAGCTAGATCCTGAGCAGGCTGCTCGCCTGGGCGTCTCTCTCGAGGAAAGCCCCGAAATCACCATTGCCACCAGTGGCGGATATTCAGGTCAGTTCACCGTGCGCGTAATCCGATCGCCATCCAATCGGGAGAAGTAACTTGTCAGCTGTTCACATGCTGTTTGATGAGATGGGTGCCATGCAGCTCGTTGGCCGGTCCGGTCAGTCGCCTGCGTACCTGGACGCGAATGGATTGCCGATGATCCCGCGGCAATTGCAGGCCCGGCTCTCCGAAGCTGTGCGCAATGCCATCACGCAGGGCAGTTCGTGCGCGATCAAGTCATCTGCAGACAACGCCGAGCTTGAGTACCTGATGACGATCCGTCCTGCGCGCGAGGCTGGCCAGGCCTTGATCTCGTTTATCGACATCCGGGAACCACTGAACAGCCTGACTGTGGACATGCTGATCGAGATGTTCGAACTCACCCAGGCAGAGGCCGAGATCGCACTTGCGCTGCATGCAGGACTGGAAACGCATGAGATCGCCCAACTCCGCAGCGTTTCCCTCGAGACGGTACGTTGGCAAATAAAGGCAGTTCTGGGCAAGACGAACTCTCGCAATCAAAAGCGCTTCATCGCGTTGCTCTCGCGGATTGCCCTGGCCTTGCCACAGGATTCGCCCCCGAACGAACAGATTGAACAATGCGCCGCCGCCTGAATTCAGTCGCAAAAATGTCTTCGGCCTGACATGCCAATCTTGATATATCTGACATCGCAAAGGCCTTCGGAGAAGCGCTCCGACTATCAAAAAGGAAAGACCTGATGCACGTGCGCCGTTTCCGCACCGACCTTGCCATCGTGCTCACGGCAATCTGCAGCGCAGCGGCAATCCCGGCGCGCGCCGAGCCTGAGCGTGTCAGTGCGAGGGCTTCGGTCGAGGTCCTCGCACCCCTGTCGGTCATGGTCGCGCAGACGCTTTCGTTCGGCCGGCTGCAGGTTCAAGGCGGCAGCGGTCCAGCGTATGTAACGATTGATCCCGCCGGAGCTGTCCTGCGCAGGTGCGTTGGCGTGGCCTGCCTGCCTGGCAGTGAAGCGGCAATGGTCGCGATCATCAGGGGGGAGCCCAATCGCAGCTACCGCATTACCTTGCCCGCCAGTGCCGTTGCTACACCTGGCAGCTTCAAGGTATCGGGTCTAACGATCATAAGTGCAACGCGTGGCAACGTGGCGGTCAACGGCTATGGGCGTTTGAACGTGAATGGGGTCGAAGAGGTTCGGATCGGCGGAACGCTGCTGCTGAACAAGACGGCCCGCTTGGGCGTCTATACTGCAAATATTCCGATTGCCGTTCTCTATGAGTAGCGTCGAACGTGTCATGGGAGCTAGCGTACGGCGGTGTCTTTGCGCCTTCCTTTTTGGGAACTCAGGGCCGACTGATCGTAACTGTGTAAGGTAGCGCGATGTCTCCGGTGGCGCCTGACGCTGTGATCTGCACCGTCAAACCAAGCTTGAAGCTGGCCACCGTCGTTTTCGCATCGCTGAAGGTAATATTGAAGCTTAATTGGTTGCCGCTTGTTGTCGCCGAACCCCAGGTCACTTGAGCGCCAGGCACGGGGACTATCGTAAAAGCGGTGATCTGTGCGCGTGCACTCGAGGTGCTCGAGATCGTCACCGCCATGACAGTGCCCTTGGAGCACACGGCCGATGAAAGGATGCTTCGGTCGCAGGTGATGGTAACCGTTGGAACACTGACGGTGCTATTATTGCCGACCCTTACTGCATCGCCGGAAATGCGGGATAGGCTGCCCGTTGCCGGGTCAACTCTATACGTCGCGGCGGAATTGAGCGGTATTATCTTTCCGAGAGCGGGTAAGGATGTTTGGTCGATCGTCACGCGATCGAAGGTTTGTGCACGCTGAGCCTGGACCGTGTCGGGGCGGACGATACCGGCAGTTAAAACCAGCAGAATGGCGGCTCTGCGCCAGACTTTGGCTTCTGCATCCATGCCAAACATGCGTTGTCTCGAATCTACGATTTGAACTGGTTTACCCTTTGCCGGGCAGAAGGAGGCGGGTACAACCTGTACCCGCCTCCCGCTGAAGACCCGCGCTGCGGCGATCAGTTGTAAGAGGCCGTTACGGTGAACGAGCCCGAGTAGGCGCCGGTTGCGGTATCATTGGCGATCGGCACCGAACCACCCACGTAGAACACCTTCGTGCCAGCCGATCCGAGCGAGCTGTCGAGCGTCACCGACGATGGGCTGCCCAGGTCATTGCTGGTTGTTACGGTCAGCGAGTTGGCGCCGCTGGTCATGGTGAAGGTCGCCGGAACGGTAACGCTGACCGACTGGCCGCCTTCACCGTCGAGCGTGAACTTGGCGGCCGATGCCGAAGTGCTGGCCAGCGCGACCACATCGCCAGTGACCGAGCGCGCGGTGGTTGCTGCTGCAGTCACGGCAACCGTTCCGTTGCCGGCCGAGGTGGCCGGGCGGACAATCGTGCCGAAAGCCATATCGGTGTTCTTGGTCACGGTGAGCGGGCGGATCACGGTGATCGAACCTGCACCTGTTGCCGACTGTGCGGCGGCAGGAAGGGCTGCCGTGGCCAGGCAGAGGGCGGGCAGGGCGCGAACCAAATTCTTGATCATCTCAAATTCTCCAGGTCGTTCTTAGTTGGTGCATTTCATGTTTGAGCGGCGTCCTGTCGCTGGAACGCCGCGCACGCCTTGGTTCGGGGAGCTGCGCTTTTTCCTCAACACCCATATGGGTGGCGTGCCGGACGGTTATCGATCAGTGGCGGCAGGCCCGTGCCGTCGCCGGATTGTCAGCCTCGCTCGTCCCCGCGTTGCTGTAACGAGCTGACGCGAGAACCCTTGATGGGCGACGATTTGTGGGGGCTGACCAGGTCGGGCATGCTGGAGCGGACATGAAGCAGACCCCGCTCGCAGGCATTGCGTTCTTACAGCGGTTTGGAAGGTTGTGGCGTCCGGTCAGGGTCGGATCGCGGACGCCACAGCCTCTAACTAACGAGGCGGCTGCGGGTGAGAAATCCGTGTTTTCTCTTAGATGATAGCGACACCCTGCGAGGTGAGCGAGCCGAAATTACCTGCTGCTAAACCGCCTGACGAAGCGGCGAGTACCAGATACTCGCAAGATCCTGTCAACCCGGCACTCCAAATTCAATGTCACGATTCAGGGGATTAGAATGAAGGCTATTCGAAGGATTTTTGCGGATCGCACCGGGGGAACAGCAATTGAATATGCGCTTGTTGCAGCGCTTATCTCCGCTGCGGGGCTGACCGCATTCCAAACCATCGGCGGCGAACTCAAGCTGACCTATGCCAATCTCGTAGAACGGCTGCACACTACGAACGCATCGAGCTGAGTTAGCTTAGAAGTCGCAAGCGACGAGCGGGGCATTTGAAGCGTGGCTTAACGAGGCGATTCGATGGGCAAGGATCCGGAGCAAGTCTGGCAAGACAGGCGCGAAACGCGCCGGGTGGTTGAACTGCCTGGCCGAGCACGCTGGAATGTGAGCCTGCGCGCAGATGTTTCGTTGCTGGATATCTCGCTGCATGGCTGTCAGATAAGCTTTGCTGCCGAGCCAATGCCGGTTGGAGCCGTGGTATTCATCCGACCAGCCGATTCATGCACCCTTCGCAGTTCTGTGCGCTGGAGTAATGCATATGGCATGGGGTTAGCGTTTGATCACCCACTCCATCCAGCGGTTCTTGAGCACCTGGTTACCATATCCGAATTGACCTACTTGCAGCAGCGAGCGGCGAGCGTTGTACCAAAAATCCGATTTGCCGTAGGGAGAAGTTCCGAGCAGCAGTGAGCCCAATGCCAAGAGGCAAGGGCCACGCGTACTTCTGACCTTCAACTCTTCGAGTGCTAGCCAGGTTAGGCTCTGCAATGCGTTCAACGCATCCCACCGAGATCTGGGGCAAACTGAAGCTCAGAACATGGCCCAGATCCGATGACGCATCAAAGGTCACCTCGACCTGGCCAAAAATATGAACCGAAATGGCGCCAATGGAGTGCCACTCTTGCCATATTGATACCAAATCTCGTTCTGTACTTAGTTGTTTATGCTTATTAGGCTCCCATGGAGCGAAATAAAATTGCCCTCATTGACGGCGACTATGCACGCCGCGCCCAGATCGTCTCTGCGCTCATGCGGAAGGGGCGGTACGTGGAGCCTTTTGAAAGTTTGAAAGATTTCAAGACGTGCCGTCATGATCGCCAGGTGATCCTGGTGCATGACGAAGGCACGTTGATTAAAGATGTGCTCGGGTGGTGCCTGAGCGAAGGTCAGGTGGTCAGCGCGGTGGCTTACGCAGAGGAGCCGGAGCCGAAGTCCGTTGTCTCGGCAATCCGTTCGGGTGCGGTCGATTACTGCCCTTGGCCAATAGACGCGGATGGTCTCGAAAATGTGCTAGAGTCCTGCGAGGCCTTTTCAGAAACAGAATGGGTATCACTCGAGCGAACCATTAGAGCCAGAAAGTTAATCGAGAGACTAACGCCACGCGAGAAAGAAATTCTATTTTCTATTGCAGCGGGCTTGTCGACAAAAGAGATGGCAAAAGAACTCAATATCAGCGTTCGAACAGTTGAGGTTCACAGAACGCATCTGATCTGCAAAATTGGAGCGTCAAATTCGTCGGAAGCTGTGCGGGTTGCGATGGAGGCTCAGCTCCGACAATTTGCGGATATCGCCACTAGAGCGATCTAATGGTTTCAATCAGAGCCTGAGTGTTGATCGGCTTGCGAACAAATGACCATTTTGGGTCGAGTTGGTCATCGATCGGCACGTAGCCACTCATGAGAAGAACGTTCAAATCTGGGTCGCGGCTGGCTGCCAGCTTGGCGAGGTCGGTGCCACTTTCATTCTTGAGTACGATATCTGTCAGAAGGACATTGAATGTCCTCACAGCGAGTTCGGCCTCTGCCGCCTTGGCGGAGGTGCAGGCAGTTACCTCGAAACCTGCGGCCCCCAATAATTCAACGAGAGCCTCGAGGGCATAGGGTTCGTCGTCGACCACCAAAATCTTGACTGGGGCTGGGTCCCCCATTCCGGTTGCATCTTGGCCTACATCGCTAAAGCGATTGGTTGTCGGATCCTCCGTTCTTGACCAGACAGGAAGGACCAACTCCACAGTTGTCCCCGAGGATTGCTCGGATAAAATCCTTGCATCGCCGCCCAATGCCAAGGCGAAGTCTCTTACAGACGCGAGACCAAGGCCGTTCCCAGTGGCTTTTGTTGAAAAAAGCGGTTCAAAGGCACGTGCCAGAACCTCCTCACTCATTCCCGTTCCGCTATCGACAATCTGCAGGACGATGAAATGACCATTATCGGCCACCCCGATATCGTGATCAGTCGCTGAATGTGCCTTCGGAAAAGTTTTGATGCTGATCGTACCTCCGCTGGGCATTGCATCCCTGGCATTGATCAACAGGTTCACAACGCAATTGAGCAGCCCAGTGGGGCTGGCCAAAACTCGAGCACCAGGTGCGCGCAAATCCACTGCAACCGTGACCCGCGCGCCGGCGGCTGCTGATAGGAACGCAACGTTTTCACCTATCAGCTGGTCAATCGGGACCGGCAGCGAAGTGTCCTCCCGCTGGTTAGACAAGGTCATCAGCGAGCGCGTAATTGCGGATCCGCGGGCTGCTGTGCTACGAATAATATCGATCAGCCGCAGCAATCGTTCATCTTCTGCCAGATCGTTGGCCAAGCGGTCGCAGTTGAGGCGGATTATCGAAAGAAAATTGTTGAAATCATGCGCCATAAATCCAGCTATGCGACTAAACCGACTTAGCAGGTTTTCTGTCTTCTGGCGCGAGACTGATAGCTCTATTGTTAGAGCCTTTTGCTCTTCAATCATAGCACGCTGCATCGTGAACATCAGCAGGCCATGTACGTACGGATCGCCAGGTGCGAAATCGGAAATCTGAAGGCTCGATCCATCCAGAAAAAATTTATCAGGTGAGATCCGGACGGCCAGGATGTACCCAGATTCCGACGGGACCACCCAGCCAACTACTGCCGAGCCTGCACCTTTGGGCTCAAATCGAACAAGCTTATCGCTGCCACTAACTGAAGAGAGGTAATCCTCATCGTTTGGATGGCCACATGCAACATAATCGAAAAGGTATCCACCCGACTTCAAACCATGAATTAGCCGCGGAGCAACCGGACCGATAGACAAGATTTTAAAATCCGCATCGACACAGATATTGGCTGGGAATATGATATTCCGCTGATGCTCGTTCAAGGAAATCCTCAAAAACTTCCCCCTATTCGTAGTGGATGACGAATATAGACTTCTTGGAGTCTTCTGAAATCAGGCTGACTGAGCCATTGAGGTTGAAGCGTTCTAGCAAGCCAAGAAATAATCCAGATACGAAGGGAGCCAATCCAGTCCGGGTGGATCGATATTCCACCCTTATCTGGCCCACATCGTGTGCCAAGACGGAGAAACTAGGCATTCGCGCGTTGATCATGACATCTTCAATCGTCCGATGCATGCGGTCTAGATTGGATATGAAAGAGACTAGGTCCTGGCCCGTGAATGCCAGAATTGAAGCGAATGAACTGGCTTCCGCATATCGAATCCAGAATTGACCAAACTGCTCCAACATTTTGCCCGAATCTTGCCCCAGCACTTCGGACGAGGTGGACAAGAGGCGCTGCGTAACCTCATCTGGATAGGTGGCGGAACTGATGAAATCAGACAGTCCTACGTTCGCTGTGCGCTGTATCGAAGACCACACCTCCTCGCCTCTCTCGTCCAGAACCATCTGGCGCAGTGCGCGATGAATCATGCCATACATTCTCAGTCTACCTCGTCTGTATCAAGCTATCTGTCGGGGGTAGATTGTTCGTTTGCCGCCCTGGCATCGATTAGCTGAAGTGTTTTGGCTAGCTGGTTCTCGATCCGGTCGAGCTTCGCTCCCAGATAGGTTGCGTCTGGCTCAGCCAGAACAGGTATAAGGCGCCCCCTCAAATTCGCCGTAACCAGCGCAATCACATTGAGGGGTTGTCTCAGATCGTGCGCCAAATCCAATTCTACCCGCGACATTGACAATCCTTTGCCCTGCTTTTGGCCAGACTCGGACCAAAGGGTGCGAAGTCTCTGAACATCCTACGATACGTCGCGGTTTAGGGTGATTGCGACTGTGTCGATAGATGAAAACACTTATTGCCCGGCTATTATCGTTGCCATTTCTGTGGTAAATACGCGTTGGGTCCCTTCCGAATTTCTCTAAGGGAAATCCGGGGTGGTACTCGTATATGCAGCTTTGCCGCCATAGGTAGGAGCGTACCTGAGTGCCAGAGGAAGTCGACATCGAAGCGGAAGGCTTGGGCCAAGCACAGTTTCATGTCCTCATTGTTGAAGATGATCCAGATTGCCTTGCTGAATATCAAGAGCTTGCAGAGCGACTAGGTTATCCATGCCTCGCAGCAAGAGATGGTGAGTCAGCACTCCGGATGATCTCTGAGGATCGCAGGATCGGTTTGGTCGTTATCGATATCCGAATGCCTGGCATGGACGGCTTGACGCTGCTGGACGAGCTCTCCGAGCGATTCATGCCAATTCGGCCGTTGGTGGCGGTAGTGGTTACCGGCCAAACGTCAATTGAGGACGCGGTCCTCGCTATGCGGTCCAATGCAGTGGACTACCTGGAGAAGCCGGTGTCGCTAAAAGGGTTGTCGTCGGCACTTCGGCGGGCGGCTACCAAATGGGCGCGCCTTGCGGCTCAACATCAATTGCTCATGGTCGCCAGCAGATTGCCAAAAGCGCCGATCGACGAAGGTGTTGAGTTACGGATGCCTTCGGATGAGCCATCAAAAGAAGATCTTGTGGGTTTTGCGTCCGCTCTGCTCAAGGCCAGGCATACCCGATCAAAGTACTTTGACCCACAGATCTTGTCGGGGCCAGCATGGGGTATCCTGATGGACTTAACGGCAGCGGGTTTGAGAGGGGAACGCGTGCCTACTTCAAGCGCGTGCGTATCTGCTGAAATCCCATTCAGCACCGCACTGCGGCATGTGAACCAACTGGTTGCTGCGGGATTGGTGAAGCGAGATACTGACCCTGCTGACAAGCGAAGGACGTTGCTTTCCTTAGAGCCAGAAACGGTTGAGCTTATGACGCAGTATCTAGCTTCGAGCTGGAAATCTCTTTCGACTAACAGAATCTAGTCCCGCGAATTCTTGTATTAAGTATGGATGTATCCCGTAGCTTAAAATCATCTATTCATCTTGGCCGTAATGAAACCCTGAATCGTCTTGCCAGCCAAATGGCGCTGTGAAGCACAGGATGAGGTATATCATCGCTGGCAATAGAAGGATGATTGCGATAGCCATTTAAAATCCGTGCAGGAGCTCGTTTTTCAATCAAAGTGAATGATCACTCGGAAAGTAGGCAAGATAGTCCCTGTGCGGAAGAGGAGATCGAAGCCATTGCTGCAGCATTAGCAATCAAATGGCACCTATCCGACTTATCCAGCGAACATGTCGCCAACCGGTGGGCTGCGTTAACCGGGGCAGTACCCAGCATGCTGGGCGCGGTCCGCCTGATCCGCCGGATGGACACGGCGCGGTTCTATACGCTGGTCGGCAGCACAGTCATGGTGGCCTTGTAGGAGGTCATCGATGCAGCACGTCGCAGAACATTGCGGAGGCGGCGCGAAACTAAAGAGGCCGGCCTTCGCCCCCATCGAAGACCGGCCCCCCTGCGACCCCGCAACTTCGACGTCTGCGAGACTGCCGATGCCTTGCATCGGCCCGGATAGAATGAAGCCACGTGGAAAGGCTGTCAGTGCACATTAACAGCCAAAATGGTTCGCATCTTCGAATTTAGCCCCCAATATGAAAGGGCATGTCAGGCGTGAATTGCGGCGAAGAGGGTCAGAACCGCATGAACTGAGGCCTCAGTGCGACAATCCAAGATTAGGCTGGTTCTCACCTGCCACCTAAATCGCCAAAGCGGGTAGGGCAACACCCACTCCCGAGAATGCGAAAGGACCGACCTCCCCAAAGAGAAGCCGGTCCCGTCGTCAGGAGAACACTGATGATGAAGCTCACCAGTCCGCTGATCGATAGCGCCCCATCTCGATATGTCAGCTACAAAAGGTGCCAATTCGGTCGCGGTCCTCACCTTCATATGCTGCTATAAATACGGGGTTCGCCCTTATGGTTCTGCAACTTCAGAGGTTGCTAGCGCACACCTACTTACATGCCCGGAACTAAACCATTACCGTCAGGCCGCCAGAGGTGCGAATAAAGTTGGGCTGTGATTTAGCGCAGCTCTGCGCATTTTGGCCTACAAAGGGTCGATCACCTCCCAGCGACCGACCCTCCGATAGCGGGGTGCCATAACTGGTGATCAATCCCAGTGGTATATTAGCTACCGTTCCAGCCCGCGGTGTCTGCAAAAATCGCAGCCAATTTGAAATCCATTGCCCAGAAAGACTCGGGCGCAGACTGGTGCCGAAAGCGCGACGACGAAGGCAATCCAGGCTAAGTTGGGTGAAACCTCATGTTGGGTCGGGAAGGTAACAGAATTGGCGCAAGACCGAAATTATTGCCCGACCTCGGATCGCATCGCGCTTGCCTGTAAAGGCCGAAACTGCACCCAGTCTTTCATGGTTTTTTCATGGAAATGGGGTCCATCTTTTCTAAGTCATTGAAAAGATGGTGGGCGCGACAGGGATTGAACCTGTGACCCCACCCGTGTGAAGGGTGTGCTCTACCGCTGAGCTACGCGCCCACTTCCGTGCGGAGCGGAGCCCTTAGAAGGGCGCGCGCGAATTGACAAGCGGGGAAAGCCGGATAGAGGCGCGAGGCATGAGCGAAGAAACACCAGCAACGCCCGAAGCCACCCCCGCCGCCGCCGGTCCGGATGTGCCGCCCGATCGGCTGGCGATCAGCCCGCGCAGCCCGCACTTCAATCAGGACGTGCTGATGCGCGGCGTCGGCATCCGCTTCAAGGGCGTGGTGCGCACCAATATCGAGGAATACTCGATCTCCGAAGGCTGGGTGCGGGTGCAGGCTGGCAAGACCATGGACCGCCATGGCCAGCCGCTGACGCTGAAGCTCAACGGCCCGGTTGAAGCCTGGTTCGAGGACCTGGGCGACAATCCGCCGGTGGCGAAGGCCTAGATTCCAAGCTCGCGCTTGATTATGGCCGCGATGGGATCCCCGTCGCGCTCGGCCAATTCGAACTTGGCGGCCTTTGCGGGCTTGTCGGCCTTGGCCAGTGTAACATCGCGCAGCAGCCGCTCGTTCTTCTTGGGCTTGGCCGCATAGATGAAGCCGGCCAGCGGCCAGTGGGTCGCGCCCAGCGCCTGGCTGGGGCCGTACCAGACGCGTACCGCGCTCCAGTCATTGTCCTCCGAGACGTCCACGGCCCGGACATTGTCCTCGATCTGGCCGCGCCGGCCATTGATCGGGCTCCAGTTGGCATGGCGGATCAGCACGGTGCGCGAATCGATCACTTTGCTGACGGCGGCAACGTGGCCCAGGCGCGAATTGCCGTTGGGGCGGAAGGCCATGACCGCGCCGACCTTTGGCTTGTAACCACGGGCATAGCGCCCTTCGGCCTGGTCCCACCAGGTATGGGCATCGCCATAGATCCGGATGCCCGACACCTGGCGCGCATAGGGCACGCATTGGAGGTAGGACGGCAAGTCATCAATCGCGGCACCGCCGGCATCGCGGTCATCGATATCGATGGCGCGGGCGTGGACCGGGCCGGTGGCCAGGGCAAGCAGCAGCGCGGCGGGAAGAAGCGAGCGGAGCGAAACCATGACCGCGTTCTGGCCGATTACGGTTAATCCGGCGCTGCTGGCTATGGTTAACGCCGCGGTAACCTCCAACCGTGCGGCTTGCAAATTGTTGCCGGAACGGTCAGGGCTGGCGGCGTGCAACTCCCCCAGGTCATCATCATCGGGCGCCCGAACGTAGGCAAGTCCACGCTGTGGAACCGGCTGGTCGGCAAGAAGCTCGCGCTGGTCGACGACCAGCCGGGGGTCACGCGCGACCGCCGCTTTGGCGAGGCGCACCTGCTCGGCCTCGATTTCACCATTGTCGATACCGCCGGCTGGGAGGACGAGGACGAGAATACGCTGCCGGGCCGGATGCGCCAGCAGACCGAGGCGGCGCTGGTCGGCGCCGACGTGGCGCTGTTCGTAATTGATGCCCGTGCCGGCCTGACCCCGCTCGACGAGGAAATTGCCCGGCACCTGCGCCAGTGCGACGTGCCGATCGTGCTGGTGGCCAACAAGGCCGAAGGCAAGACCGGCGATCACGGGATTTACGAGGCGTTCTCGCTTGGCCTGGGCGATCCGGTTCCGCTCTCCGCCGAACACGGTCAGGGCATGGCCGACCTGTTCGAGGCGCTGCTGCCGCACCTGAACGAGCGCCAGCTCGAAATGGACGCCGAGGCGGCGATTGCGGCCGAGCTGGACGACGAGGAGGAATACGATCCCAAGGCGATCCTCAAGCTCGCCATTGTCGGGCGCCCCAATGCTGGCAAGTCGACCCTGATCAACCGCTTCCTCAAGGAAGACCGGCTGCTGACCGGGCCGGAAGCCGGGATCACCCGCGATTCGATCGCGATCGACTGGACCTGGCACGATCCCGCCAGCGGCGAGGACCGGCCGGTGCGGCTGATCGACACCGCCGGCATGCGCAAGAAGGCGCTGGTGGTCGACAAGCTGGAAAAGCTGGCCGTGGCCGATGCCCGCCACGCGATCGACTTTGCCGAAGTGGTCGTGTTGCTGCTCGATGCGACGCGCGGCCTGGAGCACCAGGACCTCAAGATCGCCAGCATGGTGCTTGAAGAGGGCCGGGCGCTGATGATCGCGATCAACAAGTGGGACGTGGCCGAGGATGCCTCGGGCCTGTTCAACGGGATCCGCGCGGCGCTGGAAGACGGCCTCAGCCAGGTCAAGGGCCTGCCGCTGCTGGCGGTTTCGGCCCGCACCGGCAAGGGGCTGGACGATCTGATCCGCGCCGCCTTCGAACTGCGCGATGCCTGGTCAAAGCGCGTGCCGACCGCCGCGCTCAACCGCTGGTTTGACGATGCCCTGGCCAAGAACCCGCCGCCTGCACCCGGCGGCCGCCGGATCAAGCTGCGCTATATCACCCAGGCCAAGACGCGCCCGCCCGGCTTCGTGCTGTTCGGAACGCGGCTGGACGAGCTGCCCAACAGCTATCAACGCTATCTGGTCAACGGGCTGCGGCGCGAGCTGGGCTTCGATGCCGTGCCGGTGCGGCTGATGCTGCGCAGCCCGAAGAACCCCTTCGCCAAGAAGTAGGCCTTCGGGCCGGCAAGTGCGGGTTTAGCTGCCCGCCGGTTCGCTCTGCAGCTGGATATAGTTCTGCAGGCCCATCCGCGCGATCATCTCGAACTGGGTTTCGAGGAAATCGACATGCTCTTCCTCGCTGGCGAGGATCGAGCGGAACAGGTCGCGGCTGACGAAATCGTGGACCATTTCGCAGTGCGCAATCGCGGCGCGCAGATCGGGGATCGCATCGTGCTCCAGCGCCAGGTCGGCCTTCAGGATTTCCTCGACATTCTCGCCGATCCGCAGCTTGCCCATGTTCTGGAAATTGGGCAGCCCTTCCAGGAACAGGATCCGTTCGGCCACCTGGTCGGCGTGCTTCATCTCGTCGATCGATTCGTGGCGTTCATGCTCGGCGAGCTTGTTGATCCCCCAGTTGTCGAGCATGCGGTAATGCAGCCAGTACTGGTTGACCGCAGTCAGCTCGTTGAACAGGACCTTGTTGAGGAATTCGATGACCTTTTTATCGCCCTTCACGGCGCATTCTCCCGGGAGGTTGGAGGGGGTGGTGTCGGGCGCGATTATGCGCTGCCTTGCACCTGCAGGGCAAGCCCGAATTCCTTGAATTTCTGCGGCTTTTGCGTCACATTCGCAAGCGCGTGATGCTGCACTTGCAAGGCACTCGCATCAAGCGGTCTGCAAGCCTTCGGTGCTGGCCTTGGCGCGCTCTTCGATCAGCATTTCGGCCGCCTCGTCAAGGCATTGGCCGCATTGCGGGCGGCAGCCGAGCGCTTCGTAAACGGCATCGGGATCGCCCGGGCAGCCGCGTGCCGCTTCGCGCAGTTCACTGTCACGGATGGCATTGCAGACGCAAATATACATCGGCGGCTCCCGGTGGCTCCGACTCGTTAATAATGCGAATCGTTCGCAATCACAAGAGGCGCTTGAACGGCAGGCGCTTCCCCTCGGTCAGCGATCGCCAGAGCCATTCGACCGGGCCCTGCCGGAAGCGCCCCAGCCAGGGTTTGCTCCAGGCCAGCATGACGGCCCAGCCAAGCAGCACGAACCACCATTGCTGCGCGGCGCCGACCCGTCCGACCAGACCCAGGCCCCAGCCAAAGAAGCAGAAGGCCATGACCGCCGAGGTCAGCAGGTAATTGCTGAGCGCCATCCGCCCGGCGGCGCGCAGCCGCTCGCCCAGCCGAGTGCGGAGCAGGGCGAGGGCGGCCAGCACCAGCAGCGCCGCCCAGGCCAGGGTCAGCACCAGGTGCTGCGGCCCGGCGGGACCGATCAGCAGCTCGAACATGGCCTCGGGCGGAAAGCCGCGGCTCCAGCTCCACCAGGCCTGGACGAGGGCGAGCGGCAGACCGATGGCCAGGCTGACCCCGGCCAACTGCCACAGCCTTGCGCGCGGCCAGCCGCCGGTGAAGAAGCCGCTGCGGTAGAGCGCCATGCCCAGCATCATCATGGGCACCGTCTCACCAATCGACAGCAGGGTAACCTGGAAGGGCCGGTAGAGCGTGTCGGTGAAGCGTTCGGTCAGCATGGTCCAATAGGGCTGGCGCAGCACTTCGGCCTGGTTGTGCGCCTCGGCCGAGATCGCGGCGAACTGCCCCAGCACCGCCGCCCGCGTCGCCGGATCGGCCGTGCCAGCGTGGACTGCCTCGGCCGCGGTCAGGCTTGACCAGCCAGCCAGGGCAAAAGCGCCGTGCCACAGCGCAAAGCCGGAGAGTGCCAGTGCCACCAGTTGCCGGACCGACAAGTGCCGCAGTGCCAGCACGAAGGGTGCGAGCAGGGCATAGAGCATCAGGATATCGCCGCTCCAGAGCAGCAGCTGGTGGGCATAGCCGATCAGCAGCAGCCAGCCGAGCCGGCGCAGCTGCACGGTGCCGCCATCCGCTCCCGCCCCGTCGCGCCGGTCGACGAACAACAGCATCGAGGCACCGAACAGCAGGGTGAACAGGCCGCGCATCTTGCCTTCGAACAGCACCAGCCCGGCGGCAAAGGCAAGCCCGTCGGCTGGGCTGGCGGGGCCAAGCAGGCCCGGGCTGAGCGTGGCCGAAGGGCCGCCCGCAAAGCCGGCTATGTTGATGGTCAGGATGCCGAGCACGGCAATCCCGCGCACCAGATCCAGCGCGGCGATCCGATCGGGCGCCGCGCTGCCGCTCATCTCAGCCTTTGACGGCGATGCAGGTCTGGCCGCTGGCAGTCAGACGTTCGCAGGCGGCGCGGGCCGCTGCTTCGCTGGCGAAGCCGCCGGCCTGGAGCTTGGTCACCGCGCCGGCCTTGACATTGAGGCGCGGCTTGCCGGCGAGTTCGGGGCGGCTCTTCAGCCGGTTCCACAACGCATTGGCATTGCCGGGCTGGCCAAAGGCGCCCAGCTGGATCCGCCACGGGCCCGCAGCAACCGGCGCAGGGGCTGC
>JAJTFU010000204.1 GCA_021299075.1 Novosphingobium sp.
CGGTGGCCAAGCATCGCTCACCAGAGATCAAGCGGATCGGCCTGACCTCGGCTGGGAACGTCGACTTCGTGAAGCGGGGCGGGTTCTATGACCTGGTCCTGGCCTATGACGATCTGGCCAGCCTGCCGCAGGTCTCCTCGGTGCTGGTCGATTTCGCTGGCAATGCCGGGCTGATCCACGGCGTGCACACCACGCTGGGCGATAACCTCAAGTATTCCTGCACCGTCGGTGCGACTCATGTCGGTGCGGGCTTTGGACAGAACAATGGCCCGCCGCCGGGGCCCACGCCGGTGCTGTTCTTCGCCCCCGACCATGCCGTGGCCGTGATCAAGGAACAGGGCCCCAAGGCCTTTGGCGAGGCTGTCGGGGAGAGCTGGCTACGCTTCATTGCCGAAGCGGGCGGGGCGCTGACGATCGACGAGCGTCACGGGCTTGAGGCTGCGCGCGATGCCTATCTGGCGACGCTGGCGGGCCGGGCCGATCCTGCTGTGGGGATCGTGATCCGGCCCTAAGCGGCGAAGGTTACTCCGCCGCTTCCAGCATCTCGGCCCGCTGTGGCCCGCGGATCAGGCCGCCGGGGGTGGCGCCCGTCCACTGGCCGTCGCGGAAGGTCACCACGCCGGTCTTGATCGTGCAGACATAGCCCTCGGCCTTCTGCAGCAGGCGTTTGCCGCCGGCCGGAAGGTCAAAGGCCAGCCAGGGCTTGCCCAGCTTGATCTTGTCGAAATCGATCACGTTGATGTCCGCAAGGTAACCCGGTGCCAGGATGCCACGATCATCCAGGCCATAGAGCCGCGCCGTATCGCGGCACTGACGCTTTACCGCGTTCTCCAGGCTGATCCGGCCGCCGCGCTTGCGATCGCGGACCCAGTGCTGGAGCATAAAGGTCGGGCTCGCCGCATCGCAGATCGTGCCGCAGTGCGCCCCGCCATCGGACAGCGAGTTCACCGTGTCATCGCTCTGCTGCAGCGCCTCGAGGAAATCGAGATTGCCATCAGCATAGTTCAGGATCGGCAGATAGATGAAGCCGGTGCCGCCATCGCGGCACAGCAGGTCATAGGCATATTCATCGCCCGAAACTCCCGCAGCGGCGGCGCGCGCGGCTATCGAGGCATCGGCCTGCGGTTCATAGTCGAAATCGGGGTCCATCTCGAACTGCATGCCCCAGCCGGCGCTGACCACCATCGAGATGCCGATGATGTCTTCCGGCACCTGGCTGTAATCGGCGGCTTCGGACAGAAGCTGCGCCTTGAAGGCCGGATCGAGCAGCTTGGCGCGCTGCTGGTCCCACGGTAGCTCGGCAATCGCCTGCCAGCTGGGGCGCAGGCGGAACGGGTGGACCGTGCCTTGCCAGGCCATGATGATGCCGTTGCCGCGCAGCGCGATCTGGGCGACGATATTGGCGCCGTTGTCATTCTCGGCGCGCATGTTGGCGATCTGCTCGTCGAGCGGCTGTTCCTTGGCGATCGACTGGAGCGCAGCGAAGGTCACCGGCAGGCCGGTTTCGCGGCTGATCTGGCCCATCCAGCCAAATTCGTTCCATTCGCGGCGCAGGTCACTGGCCATTTCGAACACGCCATAACCAACCCGGCCCATCGCCCGGCCGATCTCCACCAGTTCCTCTTCGGTGGCCGTGGTGCCGGGGACCAGCTCGCCGTCGATCGAGCGGTGCAGCACGGTACGGCTGGTTGAAAAGCCCAGCGCCCCGGCGCGCACGCCTTCCTCGACGATATCGGCCATCTGCTTGATGTCCTCCGCCGTCGGAACGGCGCCCGGCATCTCGCGGTCACCCAGCACATAGGCGCGCACTGCGCCGTGCGGCACATGCGTGCCGATATCGATCGAACGCGGCAGCTTTTCGAGCGCGTCGAGATATTCGGGGAAGGTCTCCCAGTCCCACTTCATCCCTTCGGCCAGCGCCGTGCCGGGAATGTCTTCCACCCCTTCCATCAGCCCGATCAGCCAGTTGTGGCGATCCGGCGCGGCGGGGGCAAAGCCAACGCCGCAATTGCCCATCACCGCCGTGGTCACACCGTGCCAGCTGGACGGAGCCATTTCCTGATCCCAGGTGGCCTGGCCATCGTAGTGCGTGTGCACGTCGACCCAGCCGGGCGCGACGACCTTGCCAGCGGCATCGATCTCATCCGTGGCATCGCCGTGGACCTGGCCGACGGCGGCAATCAGCCCGTCCTTCACCGCGATGTCACCGGTGAAGCGCGGGGCGCCGGTGCCATCGACGATCGTGCCGCCGCGAATGATCAGATCATAGGTTGCCATGGGCTCTCTCCGCTCGCCGCGACTCTCTGGGGCCGGGCCTTTAACCGCCCGATTAAATCACGGCTTGGGAGGTGGGGCAAGTGAAGAAGGGTTATTCTCCCAGCGCTCGGATCATGTCGCCCACGTCGACAAACTTCTCGCGCGGGGCGCCGTCGCGGGCGCGTTGTTCCTCGGCGGCTTCGATCTTCTTCCAGTCGCGGAAGGTGACGACGTCCAGCTTGCGTTCCTCGGCCAGCTTGTCGAACCCGGCTCGGCCCTGCTTGCCAGCGCCATTGCCGATATCCTCGGCAATCAGTTCGACAATCGCAAAGCCGTCAGGCCGGTTGGTGCCGATCGTGCCCGATGGCCCGCGCCGCGCCCAGCCGACGCAATAGAGGCCTGGCAGGATCCGGCCTTCGTCATTGGCAAAGCGGCCGGCGCTCTCCTCAAACGGCACACCCGGGATCGGGCTGGTCTTGTAGCCGATGCAGGTCACGACCAGGCTGCAGGGGATCGTATAGGTCTCGCCCGTGCCGCTGGCGCGGCCACCGGCATCGAGCGTGGTCCGCTCGATCTCGATGCCGCTCACCTGACCGTCACCCAGGATTGCACGCGGACTGGCGAAGAAATCGAATTCGATCTCGACCGGCTTGTCTGCCCGGAACTCTTCGGGGATCGCGGCGAAACCGCGCAGGTGGCCGACCGATTTGCGCTGCCCCGGTTCCAGGAACATGTCCTCGTCCGCGTCGGGCAGATCAGCCGGGTCGACTCGCGGGCAGGCGCGGCTGAGGTGGGCCAGTTCACCCAGTTCCTTGGGCGTCATGGCAATCTGGTGCGGACCGCGCCGGCCCAGAATCACGATCCGTGAAATCTTCGACTTTTCAAGTGCATGGAGCGCATGGGCGACAATGTCGCTGCCATGAAATTCACTGCCGGTCTTCGACATGATCCGCGCCACATCGAGTGCCACGTTGCCATTGCCGACCACCACGGCGGTCTGGCCGGACAGATCGGGATTGAGCTTTGCGAATTGCGGGTGGCCGTTGTACCAGCCGACGAAGGCCGCGCTGCCAAAGACGTTGTCCAATCCCTCGCCGGGAATGCCGGCTGGCTTGTCATTGGGTGCACCGGTGGCCAGGACGACGGCGTCGTAAAGGCTCTGCAATTCGGCAATGGTTACATCCTCGCCGATCGTCACATTGCCGACAAAGCGGACATTGTCGGACAGCGCCGTGCCTTCATAGCGGCGCGAGACGCCCTTGATCGACTGGTGGTCCGGGGCAACGCCGGTCCGGATCAGCCCATAGGGGACTGGCAGCATGTCGAAGATATCGACCCGCACATCTTCGCCCCACTGCTTTTGCGCTGCTTCAGCGGTGTAATAGCCGGCCGGGCCGGACCCGATCTCGGTCTCCCCACCTTTTTTGTCCCTCTTCCGCAGGCAGGATGCCTTGCTGCACTGGCCTTGGCAACCCGGCTGGCAAAAGTCTCAGGGGGCGCCGTTCTATCCGCTCAAATCTGTGAAATTAAATGTTTTTCAAAAGCATTTTGGCAGGGCGATGGCAATGGTCGTGCAGCAAGCGAAGAAGAGGCAGATAGCCGCGCCTTCCGCGCGCGCCCATGCTCGCCCGCGCGAGGCGGCCCGGTCGCAGGAGCTGGTTGACGATAACTGGCGGCTGATGGCCCCGATCATGGCCGTAATCACGGTTGTAACCGCGGCTTCGACCGGCACCGTCCCGGGCCTTTCGGCGCTGGCACTGGTCGCTGCGGCAATGTGGCTGGCCTGGGCCATGCCGCGGGTCAACCGACGCGAAAAGCTGCGCCGGCATGATGAGACCCGCCGCCAGATCCTGCACGGGCTGTACGTCACCGGACCGATGCTGTTGTTCGGGCTGGCCATCGGCTGTTGGACCGAAGGTATCGCTTCGATGAACTGGCGTGAAACCATTGGCGCGCCAGTGATTGCCTCATCGCTGGCAGCGGTCATTCTCAACCGGCGGATTGCCAGCATCATTGGCGCGATTGTCGCGACTTGGCTCGGCATTGCAGTGGTCGCCGGCAATATCGACACGCTGCTGATCCTGACCGGCGGGGCTGCGATCGGGGTTCATGCCGCAGTACAGCAGGCCCGCAGCGACCGGAGTGCCTTGGCAACCGAACGCGAACGCCGGCGCGACCAGCAGCGGGCCGAGCAACTGCTCAACGAATTCGAGGAGAGCGGGCAGGGCTGGTTCTTTGAAACCGACCGGCGCGGGGCGCTGGTCTATGTATCGCCCACGGTCGGCAAGGTGCTGGAACGCCCGGTGCGCGAGCTGATCGGTCAGCCATTTGCCGCGCTGTTCCAGCCCGATGCGGAAGAGGGCGAGCGGACCCTGGCCTTTCACGTCACCGCGCGATCGGCATTCAACGATCTGGCGCTGCGCGCAGCCATCCCGGGCGAGGAGCGCTGGTGGTCGATCAGCGGCCGGCCGCTCTACGATGAATTCGGCAATTTCTTGGGCTTCCGCGGGTCGGGCCATGACCTGACGGAAAAGCGGCGCTCGCAGCAGCATGCCTCGCGGCTGGCGCATTACGATTCGCTCACCGGCCTCGCCAACCGCCTGCAGATGGCGCAGACGCTGGAACGCTTGCTGGCCGCCCCCAACCCGGCGCAGCGGTCCTGCGCGATCTTCCTGCTCGATCTCGACCGCTTCAAGCAGGTGAATGATACCATGGGGCATCCGGCCGGCGATGCCCTGCTGACCCAGGTGGCGGAACGGCTTAAGCACACGGTCGGAGAGCTTGGGCGGGTTGGTCGCCTGGGCGGTGACGAGTTCGAAGTGGTCCTGCCCGGCCAGCACAAGCGCGATGACCTTGCGGCACTGGCCGGACAGATCATCCGCAACCTGTCGCTGCCCTATCAGCTCGAAGGGCACCGCG
>JAJTFU010000021.1:0-629 GCA_021299075.1 Novosphingobium sp.
CCGGGCGATGGCCAGGCCCAGGCCCGAATGGCTGCCGAAGTCCTCGCTCTGCGGCCGCAGCGAATGGAACCGCTCGAACACCTTTTCGCGTGCCTCGTCAGGGATACCGGGGCCTTCATCGCTGACCGCCAGTTCGAGCAGATCACCTTGGCGCTGTAACGTGACCGCAACCGTCCCGCCGGGCGGCGAGAAGGACACTGCATTGTCGAGCAGGTTCTCGAGCACGCGCTCAAGCCGGGCAGCATCGCCTGGCACTTCCCAGGGCCCAGGCCCACTGGGCGTTATCACGATCCGGCAGCTGGGATCGCTGGCCCGCTCAGCCCGCGCGGCGACAAGCGACTGGGCCAGGGCCAGCATATCGACCGGCATGAAGCGGGTCCGCGAAAGCTCGGCATCGATCCGGCCGGCTTCGGCAATTTCGGTGATCAGCCGGTCGATCCGGCGCAGATCGTGCGCGGCAATCTCCGTCAATTGCTGGCGGAGCGCCTCGTCCTTGACCTTGCCCAGCGATTCAAGCGCGGATCGCAGCGAGGCGAGGGGGTTCTTGATCTCGTGCGCGACATCGGCAGCAAAGCTTTCGCCTGCATCGATCCGGAGGCGCAGCGCCGACGACATGTCCGAAATGGCAC
>JAJTFU010000021.1:635-25909 GCA_021299075.1 Novosphingobium sp.
TGGCGCGGGCCAGCAGGCCGATCTCGTCGCGCCGTTCGGGCAATCGCGGCACCACGACCTGGCGCTCGCGCCCCAGTCGCACGCGGATTGCGGCCCGGACCAGTTCGCGCAGCGGCTGGACGATGGTGCGCGCCAGGAACAGCGAGAGCTGGATCGAGATGATCAGCGTCACCGCCAGGACAATCGCCAGTGTCTGGCGGGCATCGCGCACGCTCTGCGTCACGTCGCGGGCGTTGCGCGTGGTCAGCAGCATCTCGCCGCTCGTGCCAACGGGGGTCGCGGCATTGATCACCGGGGTTTCGTCCGGCGCGGCGCGGCGCTCGACGACCGTGGCCTTGAGCCGGACGGCCTCGGCGATTTCCGGCCAGGCGGCACTCGCATCAACCGCCGGGTCGACATAGGCGGATCCAGCGGCATTGCCGATCAGGAAGTTCGTCCCCGCATCAAGCCAGCGCGCGGCATGCTGGTACCAGGGCTCGGTAGCCGGATCGACGAGAGCGAAGGTCGGCGGAGCGAGTTTGAAGCTGTCGAGCTGCAGACGCCCTTTGGCATCGTAGAGCCGCAGCCGCAGCGTCTGTTCGCGCCCGATCTGCGCCATCAGCATGGCCCGCTGATTGCGCGGCGCCGATGCCAGGCCCTGTGCCGCGATCCGCGCTTCGGCCCGGGCCAGCTGATAGCGTTCGGCAAACAGCTGGTTGCGATAGGAATCGAGGTAGAACAGGCTGCCGGCCATCAGACCGAGTGCGATGATGTTGACCGCCAGGATCCGCGCGGTCAGCGAGGCGCGCCTGGTCCAGTCGCGGCGTCGCGCCGGGCGAGGACGGAGCGTCTCAGCCATCGGTGAACGAGTATCCCGCGCCGTAGAGCGTATCGATCGCGGCGAAGTGCGGGTCGACAACCCGGAACTTGCGGCGCAGGCGCTTGATGTGACTGTCGATCGTGCGGTCGTCGACGAACACGTCCTCGCTATAGGCAGCGTCCATCAGCTGGTTGCGGCTCTTGATCACGCCTGGGCGTGTGGCCAGCGCCTCAAGGATCAGGAACTCGGTCACAGTCAGCGAGACCGGCTCGCCCTGCCAAGTCACGCGGTGGCGGGCCGGGTCCATTTCCAGCGCGCCGCGCACGATCACGCTACTGGGCTGATCGTCTGGACCCGCTTCGCCTTCGGCCTGGGCTGCCTCGGCCTTGACCAGTTCGGTCCGCCGCAGGATCGCGCGAATCCGGGCGACGAGCAGCCGCTGACTGAACGGCTTGGTGATGTAATCGTCGGCACCTAGCGACAGGCCCCGCGCCTCGTCGGTTTCCTCATCCTTGCTGGTCAGGAAGATGACCGGCAGGGCGCTCTTGGCGCGCAGCTGGCGGAGCAGCTCAAACCCATCCATCCGCGGCATCTTGATGTCGCAGACCGCCAGGTCAGGCGGGTTCTCGAGCAGCGCCTTCAACGCGGTCTGGCCGTCGGAATAGACCCGCGTGGCAAAGCCTTCGGCCTGGAGCCCGATTGATACACTCGTCAGGATGTTGCGGTCATCATCGACCAGCGCGATCGTCTGCAGGGGGCTGGCGGGCGTGGCGTCCATGGGCTCGGTTCGGGCGTCCGGTTCGGGGCATACCGGTTACTGCCTTAGTCGGCTGGTGACAATCTTGCCTGCAGGGTTGCCCCCGCATTCGATTTTCGTCGGGAAATGGACCGGTTGTGCCGCTGCGCGGTTTGACGCCAAAGGCCCGCACCGCTATGCGCGCTGCGAATCCCTGCATTCGTATGCAGAACCCCCGGCGGAGTGCCTAAAGCGCTGCGCCATGACCACGGAGACGACCTTGACCGCTGCGCTGTCCTACCCGCTCGCCAACCAGGGTATTGCCACCGATGCCACGATCTTCGCCAACCTCGGCACCGCGCCGCTGGTGGAGCATGCTCTGGCCAACGGCGAAGGCATCCTGGCCAAGGACGGCCCGCTGGTGGTCGAAACCGGCAAGCACACCGGCCGCAGCGCCAAGGACAAGTTCATCGTCCGTGATGCGCTGACCGAAAGCACCGTGTGGTGGGGCAAGACCAATGTTTGCCGCGCTCAAGGCCGATTTCCTGGCCGAACTAGCCAAGCGCGATACGCTGTATGTGGCTGACCTGTTCGGCGGCTCGCAGCCCGAACACCGCGTTAACGTGCGCGTGATCAACGAACTCGCTTGGCATAACCTCTTCATTCGTACGCTTTTGGTCCGCCCAACGGCAGCGGAGCTCGATGGCTTCGTGCCGGAATACACCATCATCGACCTGCCCAGCTTCGTCGCCGATCCGGCCCGCCATGGCTGCCGTAGCGAGACGGTGATCGCGGTCAACTTCTCCGAGAAGCTGATCCTGATTGGCGGCACCAAGTATGCCGGCGAGATGAAGAAGTCGGTCTTCGGCATCCTCAACTACCTGCTTCCCGAAAAGGGCGTCATGCCGATGCACTGCTCGGCCAACATCGGCCCGGATGGCAAGACCGCGGTGTTCTTCGGCCTGTCTGGCACCGGCAAGACCACGCTGTCGGCCGATGCCAGCCGCACGCTGATCGGCGATGACGAGCATGGCTGGTCCGACACGGCAGTCTTCAACTTCGAAGGCGGCTGCTATGCCAAGATGATCCGCCTTTCGCCTGAGGCCGAGCCGGAGATCTTCGCCACCACCAAGCGCTTCGGTACCGTGCTGGAAAACGTCGTGATCGACCGCGAGACCCGCGAGCTCGATTTCGACGACAACTCGCTGGCTGAGAACAGCCGCGGGTCCTATCCGATCGATTTCATTCCGAATGCGTCGGAAGACAATCTGGGCCCGGTGCCGGCCAACCTGATCTTCCTGACCGCCGATGCCTATGGCGTCCTGCCGCCGATCGCGCGGCTGACGCCGGACCAGGCGATGTATCACTTCCTCTCGGGCTACACCGCGCGCGTTGCCGGGACCGAGATTGGCGTGACCGAACCGGAAGCCACTTTCAGCACCTGCTTCGGCGCGCCGTTCATGCCGCGCCACCCGTCGGTCTATGGCAACCTCCTCAAGGAGCGGATCGCAAAGGGCGGGGTGAAGTGCTGGCTGGTCAACACCGGCTGGTCGGGCGGCAAGGCCACCATGCCGGGGATCAGCCGCATGCCGATCAAGGCGACCCGCGCGCTGCTCAACGCCGCGCTCGATGGCAGCCTCAATGGCGCCGAGTTCAAGAAAGACCCGAACTTCGGCTTCGAAGTGCCGGTTGCGGTGCCTGGCGTTGACAGCAAGCTGCTCGATCCGCGCGGGGCCTGGGCTGATGGCGCCGAGTACGACAAGACGGCGCAAGACCTGGTCCGCAAGTTCATCGACAACTTCGCGCAATTTGCCGACCACGTCGATGAAAGCGTGCGCCAGGCGGCCCCTACCGCCGCCTGATCTTCGGGATTTAACCCGGGTTGCAAGCGTTTACGGTTGCTCCCGGCGCTGAACGGCCCATGATGCGGCTCCCCAACAGGAGTCGCAACTATGGGCATCTTCGATACGATCCTCGCGCAGGCTGGCCACGCCGATGTCGGCAACCTTGCCAGCAAGCTCGGCCTGCCGCCCGAACTGGCTGAAAAGGCCATTGCCGCACTTTGACAAAGCCATGCCGAGCCGGGTGATACGATTGCCAGTGCCGCCGCCAAGACCGGGTTGGACACTGGTGTGCTGAGCCGAATCGTCGAGCAGATCGGCGGCGAGGGCAGCCTCGCGCAATATGCCCAGACGCTGCAGAATAACCCGCAGCTCGCCGGCGTGTTCAAGTGGCTCGATCAGGACGGCGACGGCAATCCGATCGACGATGTGCTGGGCATGGCCGGCAAGTTGTTCGGCAAGAACTAGGCCTTATTGGCGGCGATGTAGCGATCGACGTTCTGGGCCAGGACGTCGAGCGGGACATTGCCGCCGCCAACCACGGCGTCGTTGTAGTCGCGCAGGTCGTACTTCGCGCCCAGCGCCGCCTTGGCCCGCTCGCGCTGGCTGAGGATTTCGCTGTGGCCGATCTTGTAGCCGCAGGCCTGGCCCGGCCAGGAGCAATAGCGGTCAACCTCGCTGCTAACTTCGGCGCGGCCAGAACCATTGGTGGTGGCGAACCAGTCGATCGCCTGATCACGCGTCCAGCGCTTCGCATGCAGCCCGGTATCGACCACCAGACGGCAGGCGCGGAAGGCGATCGACTGCAGGTAGCCCAGCTGGCCGACCGGATCGCCGTCATAGGCCCCGAGTTCGTCGCCCAGCGTCTCGGCATAGAGCGCCCAGCCTTCGGAATAGGCGTTGAAGGCCAGCAGTGTGCGGATCAGGGGCAGGCGGTTGGCATATTCGCCCTGCCAGACATGGCCGAAGATCCCTTCGTGGAAGGCCAAGGTCGGCAGGCTGTAGCGACTGTGCAGCTCGGTCGTGCCCAGGTTGATCCAGATCTTGCCGGGGATCGAACCGTCGATCGATCCCGCCCCGCCATAGGCGCCCGGCGCCCCGGCCTCCTCCGCTGGTGGCAAGCGGCGTATTTCGAGATTGCCTCTGACCGGATTGCGGAAAGCACGCGGCGCCTGGGCCCGCATATAGTCCACCTTGGACTGCATCAGCGCGATGATCTCGGCCCGGCCCTTGTCGTCGTTGGGGAAGGTGAAGCGTGGATCCTTGCCCAGCGCGGTCATTCGCTCACCCACCGTGCCGCTGGTATAGCCAAGCGAGCGCAGGATCGGGTCCATCCGGCCGTGCAGGATGGCCAGTTGCTCCTGGCCGATCTGGTGCACTTCCTCGGGCGAGTGGCTGGTCGTGGTGCTGGCCGAAAGGCCCCAGGCGTACCATTCGTCGCCGCGCGGCCGCGCCCAAAGGCCGGCATCGTTGGTTGCCAGACTGCGCTGAAGCTTAAGCTCGGCCAGCTGGCGCTCCAGCGCGGCGGCGACTGGTCCAGTTGCCATGGCCTTGGCACGGCCCTCCCAGTCACCCGGGATGGTCGCGGTGCGGCGAGCAAGCGAGCGGGCCAGATCGCCGCCATCGCGCAAGGATCCAAGCTGCGCTTCCATCTGCCGGATCGCCTTGTCGAGCAGGAAGGCCGGCGGGACCAGGCCCATGCCGCGCGCTGACTGGATCCGGCCCAGCTCACCTTCCAGCAGCGCCGGGAAAGCGCCCAGGCGGGCTAGGTAAGCCTCGGCATCGGCGGCATTGCGCACTGGGTGATCACTGTCGAGGAAGCGCGGAATGTCGAGGTAACCGCCGACATTCTGGATCACGACATAGGGCGTGTTGCGCCAGCCACCGACGGCGACATCGCCATAGGGCAGGGCAAAGCCCTTCAGCGCTGTGCGGAAGGCGCTGCGCACCACGGCCAGGCTGGTGCGGGTGGCGGGATCAAGCGCCTCGGCATTGATCGCCTCAACCTGGCGCAGACCGCGCCGCAGGACCTCTGCCATGGCCCTTTGCCCGGCGGCCGATCGATCGCCCAGCTTGCCGCGCAGCGCGGCGCGCTCGCCCGTATCGATGCCCAGCGAAGTGGCTCCTTCCGGGCTCTGTTCGATCAATTGCCAAGCGAGCGATTCGAGCAGCGCTGCGGCATTGTCAGGCGCTGCAGCCGCAGCAACCCGGTTGGCGCAGCCCGGCAGGATCGTGGCAGCGGCCGAGGCGCCAAGCAGGCCCAGGGTATGGCGGCGCGAAAGTGACATGGTTTCCATGGCCTTATCGTGCTGCGGTGTTGACCACCTGTCAAATCTGAGCGGAACCCTTGGGGAAACTACGCGATACAATTGTCAGCAAGGTTTCAGTTCGCCTAAGATAGTGCAGCCAAGGGGTCGCAACCTGGTGCCAAGAACAGAACACGCCGAGGAGACCTCTTGATGTCCGAACAGGGCCTGCTCGACGTGCTGCGTCGAAGCGGCGGACTGGTAGCTGTTGCGACGCAGCTTGATATTGCTCCGCCGCTTGCGCTGGCGGCGGCCACCGCGCTGCTGCCGATGGTGCGCGGCGGCTTCCGGCGGCGAGTTGAACAAGCCGATGACCTGGATGCCGGGCTGAACGATTTGCTCGCTTGGCTGGCAGGGCTGGGTGGCGGCACCCTGGCTAGTGCCGTGCTGCAGAACGTAGCGATCGCGCCGGAAGCCGGACGCGAGCTGGTCACAGGAATATTCGGACCTGAGCAATCCGCCGTGGCGGTTACAGCTGCCGAACTTAGTCAGGTTGACGTCGATACGGTGCAGCAAGTCCTGCCGCTGCTCGCGATGCTGGCAGGTGGCTATGTGTGGGCGCGAGCCGGGCGGATGTCGCCCGCGGAGCGGCTGGCCGAACTCGGCCCGCTGCTTGGCCTAGGCGATGAGCCCAACCCGCTTGACGCACTGACCGGGATCGCCGACCAACGGCCATGATGATCACGACCGTCCTGTCATTGCTGACCCTGGCCGTCCTGCTGATGCTGGCTGGCGCCGTGCTGCAATGGCGGCGGGGTGAGCGGCGCAAGGCCCTGCTGCTGGTGATCCTGGCGCTGGTCGCCGGGATCAACGTCGCGATCTGGACTGTGCCTTACGAAAGCGGTGAAGCACCGGTCGCCCGGGCGGACGAAAAGCCCGCCTGAGCGATCAGCGGATCGGCCTATTACCTGATAGGACAATCCGGGGCGAGGCGCATGTCGAGGTAATTGTCGACGGCGCGCATCATGTCGTCGAGCTCGTTTTCGAAGAAATGGTTGGCGCGCGGCACTTCGTCGTGATGGATCGTTATGTGCTTCTGGGTGCGCAGCTTGTCGACCAGCTTCTGGACGGCGCCCGGCGTGACCACCGTATCCTGCGCGCCCTGGATGATGATGCCCGAGGCGGGGCAGGGGGCCAGGAAGCTGAAATCGTACATGTTGGCTGGCGGGGCGACCGAGATGAAGCCGCGGATTTCCGGACGGCGCATCAGCAGCTGCATGCCGATCAGCGCGCCAAAGCTGTAGCCCGCAATCCAGGTCGTGCTGGCTTCGGGGTGGATCGACTGGACCCAGTCAAGCGCGGCGGCGGCATCGCTCAGCTCACCGATCCCGTTGTCAAAGCTGCCCTGGCTGCGGCCAACGCCGCGGAAGTTGAAGCGCAGGGTGGCAAAGCCACGGGCCTGGAAGGTCTTGTACATCGCCATGGTGATGCGGTCGTTCATCGTCCCGCCCGCCTGGGGGTGGGGATGAAGGATCATGGCGACGGGTGCGCGCGGACGGCTGGCGGGCTGGAAACGCCCTTCGAGGCGACCTTCGGGACCGGGGAAGATGACTGAGGGCATCGCTCTGGTACCTGCTTCTTGGCGGCTCCACCCGTGGCCGCCGGAGAAAACGGCGCACCGGACCAGATGGGGCTATGATCGGGAGAGAGGCGCTATATAGAAACGGACCTCCGAAAAGCAACTTTTCCGAACCATGACCGGCAAACCCATCTATCTTGACCATCAGGCCACTACGCCGCTTGCGCCGGAAGCGCTGCAGGCAATGCTGCCGTGGCTGTCGGGTCCGGAGTCCATGGGCTTCGCCAATCCCCATTCGATGCACCGTGCCGGGCGCGCTGCGGCGGCGGCAGTGGAGCATGCGCGCGAGCAGGTCGCCGCGCTGCTCCCCAAGGGCGGCCGGGTGATCTTCACCAGCGGCGCCACCGAGGCGCTCAACCAGGCGCTGCGCTCAATCCCGCGCGGGCCGATCGCTTATTCGGCGCTGGAACATTCCGCCGTGGTCAATGCCGCGATGGCCGGCGGTGAGGAGGTCCACGAGCTGCCAGCCGGAGCTGATGGTCTGGTCGATCCCGAGGTGCCGCTCCCCGAAGGCGTCGGTCTGGTCGCCGTGATGCAGGTCAATAACGAGATCGGCACGATCCAGCCGGTCGAGCGGCTGGCCGAGCGGGCCCATGCGGCGGGTGCATTGTTCCTGTGCGATGCGGTTCAGGGCGCGGGCAAGCTGGCCCCGCCGGAGGATGCGGACCTGATCGCGATCACCGCGCACAAGCTCTACGGCCCCAAAGGGATCGGCGCGCTGTGGGTGCGGGACGGCGTGAAGATCGGCCCGCTGATGGCCGGTGGCGGGCAGGAGAGCGGGCTGCGTTCGGGCACCCTCAGCCCTGCGCTCTGCGCCGGGTTCGGGGCGGCGGCGGCGCTGGCGCAGGCGCGGATCGAGGCGGACTTTCAGCATCTCTCCGGTCTTGCCAGCCTGGCCCGTTCAATCCTGGCGCGCTGGACCATCAATGGCAGCGAAACATCCCGCTGGCCGGGCAATCTCAACCTGCGGCTCGCAGGGCTGAACTTCCCGCGCCTGCTCAGCGATTGCCGCGACATCGCCTTTTCCGCCGGCTCGGCCTGCGGCAGCGGCACCGGTGCGCCCAGCCGGGTGCTGACCGCAATCGGGCTGGAGCCGGTGGAGGCGCGCAATTCGATCCGGCTCGGCTTTGGCCGGTATACCAACCACGAAGAAGTCGAGACCGCCTGCCGCGCGCTCGAAGCAGCAGCTGCGGCGCAGGGAGTTTAGGCATGGCCAAGGTCACGTTCATTACCGCCAACGGCGATCGCATTCTTGCCGAAGCCGCCGACGGGGCTTGCCTGCTCGAAGTGGCGCAGAATGCCGACATGCCGCTGGAGGGCACCTGCGAAGGACAGATGGCCTGTTCAACCTGTCATGTGATTGTCGGCAAGGACTGGTTCGCAAAGCTTCCTCCCGCCAGCGAAGACGAGGAAGACATGCTTGACCTCGCCGCGGGCGTCACCCGCACCAGCCGGCTCGCCTGCCAGATCACCCTGACGGCGGCGCTCGACGGGCTGGAAGTGCGGATTCCGGGGGAAAGCCACAACATGCAGCGCCGCTGACCCTTGGCGGCAGGATTCCCGCCCTGCTAGGGCCGAGCCGCAATGACGACTGACACCACTGAACCTGATCCCTTTGACGCCATCGTTGACGCGCCGTTCGATGCGGCGCTGTCCGAGCGGTATCTGGTCTATGCCCTGTCCACGATTACCGCGCGCTCGCTGCCCGATCTGCGTGACGGGCTGAAGCCGGTTCACCGCCGCCTGCTCTGGGCGATGCGGCAGCTGAAGCTCAATCCCAACGATGCCTACAAGAAGTCGGCCCGCGTGGTTGGCGATGTTATCGGCAAGTATCACCCCCACGGTGACCAGTCGGTCTATGACGCCATGGTCCGCCTCGCGCAGGACTTCTCGCTGCGTTACCCGCTGGTCGATGGGCAGGGCAATTTCGGCAACATCGATGGCGATAATGCCGCTGCCTATCGCTACACCGAAGCCCGCCTGACTAAGACGGCGATCCAGCTGATGGCCGGGCTGGACGAAGGCACGGTGAACTTCATCCCGACCTATAACGGGGAAGAGGAAGAGCCGGAGATCTTCCCCGGCCTGTTCCCGAACCTGCTGGCCAATGGCTCCAGCGGGATCGCCGTGGGGATGGCGACCAATATCCCCAGCCACAACGTGGCCGAGATCATCGATTCCGCCCTGCTGCTGATCGACAATCCCCATGCCGAACATGCCCAGCTGATGGAGCTGTTCCACGGGCCGGACTTCGCCACGGGCGGAATCGTGGCCGAAAGCCGCGAGGTTATCTCGCGCGCCTATGAAACTGGGCGCGGCGCGCTGCGCGTGCGCGGGCGGTTTTCGACCGGGCGGAATGCGGATGGCACTTGGGAGGAAACCGGCATCGAAAAGCTGGGCGGCGGTGCCTGGCAGCTGGTGATTTCGGAAATCCCCTACCAGCTCCCCAAGGGCAAGCTGATCGAGCAGGTTGCCCAGCTGATCGCCGACAAGAAGCTGCCGATCCTGGAAGACGTCCGCGATGAATCGGATGAGCAGATCCGCCTGGTCTTCGTCCCCAAGAGCCGCAACGTCGATCCCGAACTGCTCAAGGAATCGCTGTTCAAACTGACCGATCTGGAAACCCGGTTCGGGCTCAACCTCAACGTCCTCGATGCCAGCCGCACGCCCGGGGTGCTCAGCCTCAAGCTGGTCCTGCAGGAGTGGATCAAGAGCCAGATCGACATCCTGATCCGCCGCAGCCAGCACCGCCTGGCCAAGATTGCCGACCGGCTGGAACTGCTCGACGGCTATATCATCGCCTACCTCAACCTTGACCGGGTGATCGAGATCATCCGCACCGAGGATGAGCCCAAGCCGGTGATGATGGCGGAATTCCTCCTGACTGACCGCCAGGCCGAAGCGATCCTCAACATGCGGCTGCGCTCACTGCGCAAGCTTGAGGAAATGGAGCTGCGGCGTGAGCGGGATGACCTGCTGGCCGAAAAGGACGAGCTGGAAAAGCTGCTCGAAAGCCCGGCGCGCCAGCGCACCCGGCTGAAGCGCGACCTCGGCAATCTGCGCAAGGATTACGCCGAAGACACCCTACTCGGCCGCCGCCGCACCACCATTGTCGAGGCCGCGCCGACGGTTGAATTCAGCATGGATGCGATGATCGAGAAGGCACCGGTGACGGTGGTCCTCTCGGCCAAGGGCTGGATCCGCGGCGCGAGCGGGCACGAGGCGCTCGACAAGGAATTCAAGTTCAAGGAAGGCGATGGCCCCGCCTTCGCGCTCCACGCCCAGACCACGGACAAGCTGCTGGTCGCCTGCGACAACGGGCGGTTCTACACGCTGGGCTGTGACAAGCTGCCTTCCGCGCGCGGCTTTGGCGAGCCGGTCCGCACGATGATCGATATCGATGCCGGGGCAGAGATCGTCGCGCTGTTGGTCTACAAGCCCAAGGCGCAGCTGCTGCTGGCCAGCAATGCCGGTCGCGGCTTTGCCGCCGAGGCCGACGAACTGCTCGCCGAAACGCGCAAGGGTCGGGGCGTGATGACCACCAAGCCCGGCGTCAAGCTGGCCGTGGTGCGCGAGATCCCGCCAGAGCACGATCACATTGCCGTGGTGGGCGATAACCGCAAGCTGGTGATCTTCAGCCTGGAAGAGCTGCCGATCCTCGCCAAGGGCCAGGGCGTCACCCTGCAACGCTACCGCGACGGCGGACTGGCCGATGCGACGACGCTCAAGCTGGACGAGGGCCTGTCGTGGAAGATGGGCGGCGACAGCGGCCGGACTCGGACCGAAAGCGATATGCGGCTGTGGAAGGTTGCACGCGGTGCGGCTGGACGACTACCGCCCAACGGCTTCCCGCGGGATAACAAGTTCTAGGCGATCCTAAGGTTTTGAGCGTTTGCTTGGATCTTCGAAGCCCGGATTGTTGAGCCGGCGCTGCAAATCAATCTTGTCCATGCCCCTGCGGCGATACGCGTCTACAAAGACGTAAGTAAGCACAAGCCACGTCCAAACATAGGCAATCAGCACAACCGTGAAGATGACAGGTGCTTCGGATAGATGGATGTCGCCGTTGCGACCATTGATCACGCCCGTCAGCAAGCCTTTGCCAGCGCTCCACAAGAGTACGGTCCACAAAGAGAGGCCAAACGAGCAAAGTAGAGCTGTCTTAAGTTTGGTTTTCATAGCTAAACCTAGCCTACAGATCGTTTCACCTCGGTTACGATCGACGGCGGACACTGCTCGAGGGAAAGGATCTAGAAATCCTCCCGGTTTGTGCTTCGCAAAACAGGACTGATTTAGGTCTTCGGCACCAGGATCAGCCGGTCCCCCTCAACCCGCCAGCTAGCGAGTTGGCTGAGCAGGTTCATGCCGATCACCTGCGTATCGTCGGCCGTATCCTGCGGCACGGCCACGGGCAGGCCGCGCACTTCGATATTGCCGAAGCGCAAGGCGTCGACCTTGCCGAGGGTGGCGGTGATCACGCCGTTGGCGGTTTCCAGCTCAAGCGGGGCCTGTTGCGGGTCAGGTTTGATCCCGAGTTCCTCTGCCGCATCGCGGCCGATCCCGGTGAAGGTAGCGCCGGTATCGATGAGGAAGTCCAGCTCGCGCCCATTCACCTCGGCCGTAACCCAGAAATGGCCATCGCTGGCCATCGGCACGATCGTTTCGCTGCCGCTGACGGTCAGGGCGGGGCGCCGATTGACTTCCAGGGCGGCATCCGATCGCTCAGCGGTATAGGCCAGTTGGCCAACCAGCAGCAGCCCGGCCGCCAGCATGCCGAGATAGCCGGTCTGGCGCAGACCGCGGGCCAGGCCCGGATGGTCGCGCTCGATCATCCAGCCGGTCGCGGCGGCCAGCACCGCCAGGATCGCGATGACCAGCAGCGGCTCGTTGAAGACCAGTTCGCTCACGCCTGTTCGCTCAGCTCCGCGTCAAGCAGGGCGGGGATGACCGCATCGGCAAAGCCCGCCGCGATCCAGCCGCTTTCGACCCGCCGCAGCACCCGCGCGACCTCGGGCCCGGCCTTGATCCCGCGCGCCACGATCTCACCGCCCTTGAGCGGGAATTCGGGGATCACCCAGCCGCTCAGGGCCGCCGTATCGGCCCGGGCAATCAGCAGCCGGTCGAGCGCCGCATCCACGCCCAGGCGATAGGCGAGGGGGCGGGCTTCCTGCTCGTTCCCCTCCCGCGCGGCGGCCAGTGCCAGCCGTTTCTTCTGCGCCCCCGACAAGCGAAAGCGGCTTGCCACGGCCTCGGCCAGTTGGACATCGGCGGGAAGCAACGCGGCAAGGCGGCGCAGGGCGTCAGGCGCGATCCGCTGGCGCACTTCCTCGGCCACCAGCGCGGCGAGGGCCGCAACATCCGCTTCAGGCAGGACCACTTCCAGCACGCCAAGCTCGGCCATCCGCGCCACGGTTGGCGCTGGGTCGGTGAGCGAGAGGAGGTTCATCATCTCCATGCCGACGCGTTCACGCGACAGGCCCTTGAGTGTCGCCGCCAGCTCGGCGCAGGCGCTTTCAGACGGCGCATCGGCCGGCAGCGAGCCGAACCGGGCCTGAAAGCGGAAATAGCGCAGGATCCGCAAGTGATCCTCACGGATCCGCTGGTGCGGATCACCGATAAAGCGCACGCGCCGGGCGGCCAGGTCATCGAGGCCGCCAAACCAGTCAAAGATCTCGCCGGTGGCGGGATCGGCGTAGAGCGCGTTGATTGTGAAATCGCGCCGCGCGGCATCGTCCTGCCAGTCGCTGGCGAAGGCCACCGTGGCGCGGCGACCATCGGTGCTGACATCATGCCGCAGCGTGGTGATCTCAACCGGTCCCTGCGGCAGGACAGCGGTGACAGTGCCGTGTTCGATGCCGGTGGGAACAGCCTGGATCGCCGCTTCCTTCAAGCGCCGCATGACCGCATTTGGTTCCAGCGGCGTAGCCAGATCGACGTCCTTGACCGGGATCCCCAGCAGCGTGTCGCGCACCGCGCCGCCGACATAGCGGGCGTTGCCGGGGCCGAGTGCGGCCACCAGCATGGCCAGGTCCTCACGCCTGGTCCAATCCGCTGCGGGCAGGGTAACCGTCACCAGGCGATCCGCCGCGACAGGTTGTGAATGATCGCCGCGGTCACGCCCCAGATCCGATGCTGCTGCCACATGATCTCGATGTAGCGCCTTTCCGCGCCTTGCCAAAATGCCGATTGTTCGACCTGGTTCTGGCGGTCGAACACGTGGTCGACCGGCGCTTCGAACCACTGCGCGACTTCCGTGGGGCTGGGGTTGAGCTCCAGGTCTGGCGGGACCACCGCGATCACCGGCGTCACCGCGTAGCCGGTGCCGGTGCGATAGATGTCGCTGGTGCCGATCACGGTCACGTCGCGTTCGTGGATGCCCAGCTCCTCCCAGGCCTCGCGCAGGGCGGCCTCGACCGGGGTCTCGCCGGGATCGATCTTGCCGCCGGGAAAGGCGACCTGGCCGGGATGCGAGCGCATGTTGGATGGCCGGTGGATCATCAGGAAGCCCGGTCGTTCGCGCTCGGTTACCGCGGCCAGCACGGCGGCGGGGCGGAACACGCCGTCATGGCGTTCATCGGAGAGCAGGGTGTCGAGCTCTTGCGCGTGGCCATCTTCGTGCAGGGCGCGCAGCCGCGCGACGAGCTCGCTCATGCCGGCACCAACGGGAACTTTGCGCCCTGGCTCGTCACAGTCAGGTCGGCATCGGCCAGTTCGACCAGTTGCAGCCAGGTGCTGCGGTTGATCCGCGCCTCGCAGCCGTTGCGCACGGCCAGATATATCGCCGGAAGCTCGGCAGTGCCGCGTGCCACCAGCGGGTGATCGAGCCCAGCCAGGATGACCTCATCGGTATTGAGCTTGAAGGCCAGCGCTCCGTCCTGCGCAGCGACATCGGTGGCGATGAAGGCGGCGTCCTCGACCTTGATCGACTGCTTCTCGACCGGGGTCACCAGCCAATAGCGCCCGTCGCCCTCGCGGCGCAGCAGGCCGGCAAAGGCGCGGATCATGGCCGGGCGGCGGATTTCCCCGCCATCGTGAAACCAGCGCCCGTCGGCCCGGATCGTCATCAGGCTGTCACCGCTGGCCTGCGGGTTCCACTGCGCGACTGGCGGCAGCTTGCGCTGCGCATTCAGCGCAGCGATTTCCACCAGGCTCAGCGTCGCAAGGTCGGGCAGGGGTTCATAGGGCATCGACGCTGCGATGCCAGATCAGCTTACCCGCGCCAAGGGCCCAACATGCCGTGTGCGGGCAGGACTGCCGGATTGTCGCAGCGCGCCAGCAGCCGGTGCTGCTCGAACGGGCCAGGCAGGTCCCAGCCGCCCGTATGGGCATTGGTGAAGCCCCAGAACCGGCCGTAGTATTCCGGATCGCCGATCATGACCTGCGGCAGTGGCGCCTGCGGGGAAAGGGCGGCAAGGCTGGCAGTCATCAAGGCTTTGCCATAGCCTGCCCCTTGCGCGGCTGGCTCAACCGCAACCGGGCCGACCATGATCAGCGGATGGCGGCGGCCATCGGGATCGGTCAGGGCAACCGGCCAGCACTGGATCGTGCCAACCAGGTGATCTTCCGCATCGATCGCAGCAAAGGATAGACCGGGCAGCCAATCGGTCCCTTCGCGCACCTTGTAGGCGGTGCGCTTGTGCCGCTCCGGTTCGAAGGCGCGATCGAGCAGCGCTTCGACCAGCGCGGGATCGACATTGTCGAGCGGGATAAGCGTGGGACCATCAGCCATAGGGGCGCGCCCCTAAGCCGCATGGCCCCGCTTGTCGACGGTTTACTTGTTCGGCGTCAGCTTCAGCAGGCGGCCGCCTTCGCGATCCTCGATCACCAGCAGCGAACCGTCGGCGGCTTCGGCCACGTCGCGGATCCGCTTGTCCATCGGATAGCGCGCCACTTCGGTGGCCTTGTCGCCATCGATCTTCAGTCGGAGCAGCGCCTTGGGGCCGAGGCCTGCGACCAGCACCTGGCCCTTCCAGTCGCGGAAGGCCTTGCCCGAATAGAAGATCATGTCGCCCGGCGCGATCATCGGCGTCCAGGTGATCGCCGGGGCGGCAATGTCGGGCCGGGTGCTGTGCGGCGGGATGTCCTTGCCGTCATAGTGATCGCCCTCGGACACCACCGGCCAGCCATAATTCCTGCCCGGCTGGACAAGGTTCAGCTCGTCGCCACCCTTGGGGCCATGCTCGATATCCCAGAGCCGACCCATGGGATCGAAGGCCAGGCCCAGAATGTTGCGGTGGCCATAGGACCAGATCTCGGCGCTTACGCCGCCTTTGTCAGCGAAGGGGTTGCCAGGAGCCGGCTTGCCGTCGGGCAGCAGGCGCAGCACCTTGCCAAGGTTGACGGACAGGTCCTGCGCCGGGTCCATCTTCTGCCGGTCGCCCGAACCCACGAACATCAGCTTGCCATCGGGGGAGAAGGCGATCCGGTGCGAAAAGTGCCCGCGCCCGGTGGTCTTGGGGCTTTGCCGCCAGATCACTTCCAGGCCTTCGACCCGCGGAGCATCGCCGCCAACGTACTTCCCGCGCCCGATCACCGCGCCGCGCGTGTCATTCTCGCCCGCTTCCACCCACGAGAGATAGATCGTGCCGCTCTTCGCGAAGTCAGGGGCGAGGACTACGTCACCGAAGCCGCCCTGGCCGCCAACATCCACCTTGGGCATTCCGGCCACGTCCTTCACGCCGCCATCGACCAGCTTCATCGTTCCGCCCTTCTCGGTGACGAGCACGCCGCCACCCGGCAGCACGGCGATCGCCCAGGGTGCGTTCAGCGTGGCGAGGGGGGTGACCGTAAAGGCGTCCTTGACCTCGGTGACAGTTGGACTGGGGGAATCCCCAGCAACTGAGGGGCTGCAGCTTGCGAGGAACGCGGCGAGCGGGAAGAAGGTGCGGATGATGGTTCTGGTCATGGCCCGATAGATGGAAGCTGGAGAGCACTTTGCCAAGAGGACCAAAGGCCGGGTCGTGATCGGCGTCGACGAGGCGGGCCGGGGACCGCTTGCCGGACCGGTTGTGGCAGCGGCTTGCGTTCTGGGGCGGGATGTCCCGCCAGGCCTGGACGATTCCAAGAAGCTTTCGGCCAAGCGCCGCGCCGTGCTTGAGCCGCAGATCAAGGCCAGCTGTCACTGGGCACTTGGCGTGGTCGAGGCCGAAGAGATCGACCGGATCAACATCTTCGCCGCCACCATGCTGGCCATGACCCGGGCGGTTGCCGCCCTGGCGCTCGAGCCAGACGAGGTGTTGATCGACGGGAACATGACCCCGGTTGGCCGCCATCCAGAGTGGTGCTGGCCGGCCCGGGCGATTGTTGGCGGGGATGCGCTGGAGCCCTGCATCTCGGCCGCCTCGATCCTCGCCAAGGAACACCGCGACCGGCTGATGCGCGAATATGCCGAGGCCCACCCGCATTATGGTTGGCACACCAACATGGGCTACGGCACCGCCGAGCACCTCGCCGCGCTGCGCGAACACGGGCCAAGCCCGCTCCACCGGCGCAGTTTTGCCCCTGTGGCGCAGTTGGTGCTGATCTGACGCAAATTTTTCTCGGTCGAGTCCGCAGCGCCACACCCACCATATATTGAGTCTTTGGCGAATCCCGGGACTCTAGATGCTGTGCCGGACTCGCTCTGTTCCGCTTCTGGAGCAAGCGGAATCGCCAGGATTCCTGCGGAGTCGCCCCTTGACGCGGGACTCCGGATGACTCACCCTGTGGATAACTTTTGCAGTTTTCAGGGAATGTCATGGGCCAGATGCTGGTGGGTGAAAAGGCGCGGTTGAAGGCCGCGCGCGAAGTGGTCCGGCCGGATCTTCCAGTTGGCCGGATCCTCGATGGCGATTGCATCGAGGCGATGCGCAGCCTGCCCGATGCTTGCGTGGACATGATCTTCGCCGATCCGCCCTATAACCTGCAGCTGGGCGGCGACCTGTCGCGCCCAGATGGCAGCCATGTCGATGCGGTTACCGATCACTGGGACCAGTTCGACAGCTTTGCCGCCTATGACAAGTTCAGCCGCGAATGGCTGACCGAAGCGCGCCGTCTGCTGAAGCCCAACGGGTCGCTGTGGGTGATCGGATCCTACCACAACATCTTCCGCCTGGGGGCGATGCTGCAGGACATGGGGTTCTGGATCCTCAACGACATCGTCTGGCGCAAGGCCAACCCGATGCCCAACTTCAAGGGCACCCGCTTCACCAATGCGCACGAGACGCTGATCTCGTCTGGCGCAAGGCCAACCCGATGCCCAACTTCAAGGGCACCCGCTTCACCAATGCGCACGAGACGCTGATCTGGTGCTCGATGGGGGAGAAGGCCAAGTACACCTTCAACTACCGCGCGATGAAGACCTTGAATGACGAGCTGCAGATGCGCTCGGACTGGGTGCTGCCGATCTGCGGCGGGCAGGAACGGCTCAAGAAGGCCGGACACAAGGTTCACCCGACCCAGAAGCCCGAGGCGCTGCTCTACCGTGTGATGCTGGCGACGACCAACAAGGGCGATGTGGTGCTCGACCCGTTCTTCGGCACTGGCACGACCGGCGCGGTCGCCAAGCGCCTGGGCCGCGAATGGATCGGCTGCGAGCGGGAAAGCATTTACCGCGAAGCCGCGCTGGAGCGGATCGAGCTGGCCCTGCCGCTCGACGAGAGCGCGCTGACCACGATGCAGAGCCCCAAGGCTGCGCCCAAGGTGGCCTTCGGGACCCTGGTTGAGACAGGTTTGATTACGGCTGGTGCCAAGGTGTTCGACAAGAAGCGCAAGCTGAGCGCCACTGTCCGTGCCGATGGCTCACTGGTGGCCGGGGCCGAGATCGGCTCGATCCACGGCCTTGGTGCCAAGCTGCAGGGCGCGCCGAGCTGCAACGGCTGGACCTTTTGGCACATCGAGCATGAGGGCGAGCTCAAACCGCTCGACGCGATCCGGCAGCTTTACTTGCTGGCGACGGAAGATTGAGCACGCAGCACTACCTCCGCCCGATTGCCCTGGCTGAATCGCCGCAAAGCGAGGAGGGTGGGGCGCTCCGCCTGGCCGGCGGGCTGACCTATGCCAGCCGCTTTGCCGTCATTGCCCGCGCAGGCGGCAAGATAATCTCGCGCGAACTCTATTCCGTGCCCGAATTGCGCGCGGTCCTGCCCGACCTGTCGCATGATCTGCAGGCGCAGTTTGCCAATCTTCAGCGCGCCCATGCGCCGCTTGAATGCGGGGCGCGGACAGTTAGGCTCGATCAGCCGCAGGTTATGGGCATCCTCAACATGACGCCGGACAGCTTTTCGGACGGCGGCCAGTTCATGGACGATCCTGAGATCGCGGCCGCTCATGCCGCCACCATGCTGGAAGGCGGCGCGGCGATCATCGACATCGGCGGGGAGAGCACCCGGCCGGGTGCCGCAGCCGTGTGGGAAGGCGATGAGCTGAAGCGCGTGGTGCCGATGATCGAGCGGCTTGCCGCATCGGGCGCAGCCATTTCGATCGACAGCCGCCGTCCGGCGGTGATGGAAGCGGCACTCACGGCCGGGGCCCACATCATCAACGACGTGTCCGCCCTGCGCCACGATCCGCGCAGCCTGGGATTCGCCGCCCGTTCGGGCGCACCGGTCGTGCTGATGCACGCGCCGGGCGAGGGTGATGACCTTCACTCGGGCGGCGCTTACACCGATGTCGTGCTCGACGTGTTCGACTGGCTCGCTGCGCGGCGCGATGTAGCCATCGCAGCAGGGATTCCATGCGAGAAGATCGTGCTCGATCCGGGCATCGGCTTTGGCAAGTCGGTGGCGGATAACCTGGCGCTGCTCAACGCCCTGCCGCTGTTCCACGCGCTCGGCCAGCCGCTGCTGGTCGGGGTCAGCCGCAAGCGGATGATTGGCGCTACGCGATGCGGCGCTGACCGACTTCAGCCAACTCGCCCCTTAGGCGACGTTGTCGATGCCCAGATCCGAAAGCTTGCGATAGAGCGTTGAGCGGCCGATCCCGAGGCGGCGCGCTACTTCGGTCATGCGGCCGCGATAGTGGCCGATCGCCAGGCGGATCACGTCGGCTTCGATGTCTTCTAGCGGGCGCAAGTTGCCGTCCGGCGTATAAAGCGTAACCCCGACCGCCTCATGGTGATGGATCGCGCCATTGCCGGCTTCACCCAGCATGTTGGCGAGTTGCGGGAAGTCTTCTGCCGTCAAGGCATCGCCATCGCAGAACACTGCAGCGCGGAACAGAACGGCCTGGAGCTGGCGGACATTGCCCGGCCAGTCATAGGCTGTCAGTAGCGCAAGCGCGCCATCGGTAATCCCGATCTCTCGCAGGCCTGGCTGATCGCCGATCTGCGCCAGGAAGTGGCGGGCGAGGGCGGGAATATCGCCGGCCCGTTCCCGCAGTGGCGGCAGTTGCACGGTCACGCCGGCCATGACGTGGTGCAGTTCGGCCAGGAAGTGGCCGCCGGCGACCATATCCTTCAAGGGCAGGTTGCTGGCTGCGATGAGGCGCACGTCGATCCGGAACGAATGGCGCGCGCCGATCGGGCGGACATCACCGCGCTGGATCGATTCGAGCAGACGTTCCTGCACTGCGGGAGGCAGACGATCGACCTCATCCAGCGCCAGAGTACCGCCATCGGCATGCTGGAGCGCGCCGACATGGCGATCGAAGGCACCCGGGAAGGCGCCTTTTTCATGTCCAAACAGCGCCGATTCAACCGAATTGGCGGGAATTGATCCGACGTTGAGCAAGCGGAACGGCGCCTTGGCACGCGGGCTGGCGGCCTGCATCGCCCGGATCAGCATTTCCTTGCCCGTGCCGCTTTCGCCCTCGATCAGGACCGGGCCATGATTGCGGGCGGCCTTGGCGGCAATGGCCAGGGCAGTACGGAAAGTGGGCGAAGCGCCGATCATCGCGTCGAAATCGGGGCTCGACGGCATCTTTTCGGTCAGCGGCATAAGCTCGTCGCGCGGTGCTTCGCGGGTCGTCGCCATGCGCAGTGCCTGCATCAGCCGCTCGGGCGAGACGGGCTTCACGAGATATGATCGCGCCGAGCTGCATCCCCTGCCGAGTGCCGAGCGTGGCGATGGCAGTTTCCGAATCGCGCACCACCAGCGTGCGCCACCCCTCGCGCGCAGCAAGCGCGGAGATCAGCCGGCTCTGCGCCGGCTCATCGTCGATCAGCATCAGTGTTTGCTGCTCGAAATCCGCCATGGTCTTACATTACTTCCCCGGTCTGGTGCCCCGCTCGAATAGCGCAAGGGAGTAAAGAGGCGATTAAGCCTGCAAATTGGGCATAGTTCCCGTAAGCCCCACTTGAGTGTGCGCTCCGGCGGCGATATGCGGTGCGGCGCAACAGCAACTTGCCAATGCAGGGACAGAATTATGGCTTCGGGAAATGACATGAAGGCGGCCAACGAAACCTATGGCGGTTTCATTGGCCTGGTGAAGTGGGGCAGCGTGGTGGTGGCAATCGTCACCGCCGGCGTCATCGCGCTGATCGCCTGATCGCGGTGAGCGCCAGCCTGCGGATTGCGGTTCTCAAGGAACGCGCGAACGGGGAAACCCGGGTCTCGGCCACACCGGAAACGGTCAAGAAATTCATAGCCTTGGGAGCGGCTGTTGCAGTCGAATCCGGGGCTGGTGAGGCTGCCTCCATCGCCGATGCAGACTATGCTGCGGCCGGCGCCGAAGTGGTCAAGGATGCCGCCAAGGGTGCGGATATCGTCCTGGGGGTGCAGGGTCCCGATGCCAAGGCACTGAAGGGCGCCAATGCCGGGGCCTGGATCGTCGCCGGGCTCGATCCGTTCGGCCAGCGGGGGCGCGTCGATAATTACGCCAAGGGCGGATTCGAAGCCCTGGCGATGGAATTCATGCCGCGCATCACCCGCGCGCAGTCGATGGACATTCTTTCGAGCCAGTCGAACCTCGCTGGCTACAAGGCGGTGATCGAAGCGGCGAATCTCTATGGCCGCGCCTTTCCGATGATGATGACCGCGGCGGGCACGATCTCGGCCGCCAAGTGTTTCGTCATGGGCGTGGGCGTTGCCGGGCTTCAGGCGATCGCCACGGCCCGCCGCCTGGGTGCGCAGGTTTCGGCCACTGACGTGCGCTCTGCCACCAAGGAACAGATCCAGTCGCTCGGTGCCAAGCCGATCTTCGTCGAAAGTGTCGCTGGGATCGAGGGTGAGGGCGCTGGCGGCTATGCCACCGAAATGTCGGAAGAATACCAGAAGGCCCAGGCCGAACTGGTATCCGGCCACATCGCCAAGCAGGACATCGTCATCACCACCGCGCTGATCCCCGGCCGCGCCGCGCCGCGCCTGATTGCAGATGCCCAGATTGCCAGCATGAAGCCGGGTTCGGTGATTTTCGACCTTGCCGTGGCGCAAGGCGGCAATGTCGAAGGCAGCAAGCCGGATCAGGTCGTGGTCCGCCACGGGGTCAAGATCCTCGGATATTCCAACACGCCGGCCAAGCTGCCCGCCGACGCCTCGGCGCTGTTCGCGCGCAACCTCTACAACTTCCTTTCCGCCTTCTGGGACAAGGAAGCCGACCGGCCGGTGCTGGACGAGGAAATCGGCAATGCCGTGCGCCTGACCCAGGGCGGCAAGGTCGTGAACGAAAGGCTGCCCGGGAGAAGGGGGTGCTTGCGGCGCTCGCCCTGACCGCATCCACCCTCGCGTCCGCTGAAACGCCTGCGCCAGTTCCCTATCCGGACCTGGCCGGAGAATGGTTGGTTGACCTGCGCATCGCGCTGACCGACCCGGCCTATGGCAAGGACATGGTGCTGAAGATCGCGGCCGATCGATCGATCACCGGCATCTTCTATGACAGCGAGATTCTCGCTGGTCGGGCTGGCAGCGCGCAGGGACGTCAGTGCGTGGCATTTCGCACCACCGATGGGCAGGGCATGTACCACAGCTCTGCCTGCCTTACCGACGGCAGGATGGTCGGCCAGACCTGGGCCGAAGGGCGCAATTTTGTGCTGCCGTGGACGGCGACAAGGAAGTAGCAATGGACTTCATCTCGATCCTCTCGATCTTCGTCATGGCCTGCTTCGTGGGCTACTATGTCGTCTGGTCGGTCACGCCCGCGCTGCACACGCCGTTGATGGCGGTGACCAATGCGATCTCCTCGGTGATCGTGGTCGGCGCGCTGATCGCTTCGGCTGCGGCGGGTAGTCCGACGGCGAAGTGGCTTGGTCTGCTTGCGGTGGTGCTGGCCAGTGTGAACATCTTCGGCGGCTTTGCCGTCACGGCCCGCATGCTGGCGATGTACAAGAAGAAGGAGAAGTAGGGGTGGACTTCACACTGCTCTCCGCCGCGACCTCGGGTCTCGCCGCCAGTCCCTGGGTGGCGCTGGCCTACCTGGCTTCGGGTGTCCTGTTCATCCTCGCGCTGCGCGGGCTTTCCAGCCCGGCGACCAGCCGCGCAGGCAACCGCTATGGCATGATCGGGATGCTGATCGCCGTGGTCACCACGCTGGGCACGCATGAAATCGCGAGCCTGCCTGAAATCCTGGCGGCACTGGCGCTGGGCGGCGCGATCGGGTGGATCATCGCCCGCCGCATCGCCATGACCGATATGCCGCAGCTGGTTGCAGCCTTCCACTCGCTGGTCGGCCTGGCGGCCGTGCTGGTCGGCTGGGCAGCCTACCTCAATCCGGAAGCGTTCGGGATTGTCGGGGCCGACGGCCAGATCAATCCCGTCTCGCGGCTCGAAATGGGCCTGGGCATCGCGATCGGGGCTATCACATTCTCCGGCTCGGTCATCGCGTTCCTCAAGCTTGCCGGGAAGATGAGCGGTGCGCCGATCCTGCTACCGGCGCGACATGTGATCAACCTTGGCACGCTGATCGCGATCATCGGCCTGACCGGTTACTTCATGACCGACCAGAGCCTGTGGGTGATCGCCACGGTTACCGCGCTGGCCTTTATCATCGGCTTCCTGCTGATCATCCCGATCGGCGGCGCGGACATGCCGGTCGTCGTCTCGATGCTCAATTCCTACTCGGGCTGGGCAGCGGCGGCGATGGGCTTTACCCTGTCGAATACCGCGATGATCATCACCGGTGCGCTGGTTGGCTCGTCAGGCGCGATCCTGTCCTACATCATGTGCAAGGCCATGAACCGCGGCTTCCTGAGCGTGATCGCCGGCGGCTTTGGCGCCGATGCCAGTGCCGGCGGCGGCGAGGCGCGTGAACAGCGTCCGTGGAAGCGCGGCAGCGCCGAAGACGCAGCCTATATGCTGGGCGAGGCCGAAAAGGTCATCATCATCCCTGGCTACGGCATGGCGGTCAGCCAGGCGCAGCACGCGCTGCGCGAAATGGGCGACCTGCTGAAGGCCAAGGGCGTAGAGGTGAAGTACGCGATCCACCCCGTCGCGGGCCGCATGCCGGGCCACATGAACGTGCTGCTGGCCGAAGCCAATGTCCCCTATGACGAGGTGTTCGAGCTGGAGGACATCAACAGCGAGTTCGCCACGGCTGACGTCGCCTTCATCATCGGCGCCAACGACGTGGTCAATCCGGCGGCGAAGACCGACAAGTCCAGCCCGATTTACGGCATGCCGGTGTTCGATGTCGACAAGGCCAAGCAGGTCTTCTTCATCAAGCGCTCCATGGGCGGCGTCGGCTATGCCGGGGTCGATAACGATGTGTTCTACATGGACCAGACCCTGATGCTGCTGGCCGATGCCAAGAAGATGGTGGAGGACATCAACAAGGGCCTGGCGCACTGATGCGCGCCGCGCTTTGCCTTGCGGTGCTGGCGTCGGCCGCCTGCTCGCCCTCCAAGCTGGCCTATGGCCAGGTCAAGAGCGCGATGATGGACGCCGGCCTGAGCGAAGCCAATTCGGCCTGCATGGCTGAGCGGATGACCGACCGGCTGACGCTGGGCCAGCTCCAGAAGCTCAAGCAGCTCAAGGGCGAAAAGCGCAATCTGGCGGACTATGTCGTCGCCGTGCGCCGGGTCGGCGATGCCGAGGCGATCAAGGTCACCGCGACCTCGGCCGCACTCTGCGCCAGCGGCCTTGCGAGCGAGAAGCGCTGAGTCCCGTAATCCCCGGTGGATTGACTTACACCGCTGTCAGCACAACACTCCGCACCCATGAGGATGCCCGCAACGCTTATCGCTGCGGCCACGGCGCTGGCCCTGGCTGCTCCTGCCTATGCCAAGGTGATCCCGGTTCCGGCCGGAGAGAATGCCCAGGCGCGTCTGCAAGAGGCGCTGATCTTGGCCGCGCCGGGCGACGTGGTCGAACTGGGTGCCGGGCGGTTCGTACTGACCGATGGCCTGTCGCTCGACGTCAAGGGCGTGACGGTCCGCGGCGCCGGGATGGAAGCAACCGTGCTGGATTTCACCGGCCAGAAGGGCGCGGGCGAGGGGCTGTTGGTCACCTCGGATGAGGTCACCCTGCGCGATTTCGCGGTCGAGAATACCAAGGGTGACGGGATCAAGAGCAAGGGCGCGGACAACATCGTCTATTACCGCGTCCGCGTGACCTGGACCGGCGGGCCCAAGGAAACTAACGGCGCCTATGGGATCTATCCGGTCGAAAGCACCGGGGTGCTAATCGATGGTTGCAAGGTTTCCGGCGCGTCTGACGCCGGGATCTATGTCGGCCAGTCGAAGGATATCACGGTCCGCTACTCGCTGGCAGAGCACAACGTCGCCGGGATCGAGATCGAGAATAGCCGCAATGCGATTGTCCACGGCAACCTGGCGACCCGCAACACGGGCGGGATCCTGGTGTTCGATCTGCCGAACCTGCCGGTGATGGGCGGCGGCAACACCGTGGTCGAGAACAACATGGTGGTCGACAATGACACGCCCAATTTTGCCCCCAAGGGCAATATTGTCGCCGGCGTGCCGCGCGGTACCGGGGTGATGGTCATGGCCAATGAGATGGTCACGGTGCGCGGCAACGTGCTGGCCAACAACCCGACCGGGCAGGTAATCGTGCTGGCCTATCCCAACGCCTTCACGGACGCGCGCTATAACCCCTATCCGCGTCGGATCGTGGTCGGGCCGAACCAGATCATCGGTGGCGGCACC
>JAJTFU010000022.1 GCA_021299075.1 Novosphingobium sp.
GAGTCTGAAAGGGGTCGCAACCATGCAGCAGAGGTCGTGGCTGTTCGTTCCGGGTGACAGCGAGAAGAAGCTGGGCAAGGCCGCCGATACCGGGGCCGACGTGATTATCGTCGACCTGGAGGATTCGGTCGCCTTGTCGAACAAGGAACAGGCCCGGCACATGGCCTGTGCCTGGCTTGCCAGCCAGCGCCGCGTGGCGCAGTTCGGCCGCTGGGTCCGGATCAATGCGCTCGACAGCCGGCTGTGGCGCGATGACCTTGCGGCCGTCATGCCCGGCGCGCCCGACGGGATCATGCTGCCCAAGTCGGCCGGGCCGGAATCGATCCAGACCCTGGCCGGGGAGCTCTATGAGTTGGAGGGGCGCTGCGGCATTGCGACGGGGAGCACGAAAATCCTTGCCCTGGTCAGCGAGACGGCCGAAGCCGCGATCACCATCCCCGGCTATGCCAGCGCCCCGCTGCCGCGGCTGCACGGGCTGGTCTGGGGCGGGGAGGACCTCTCCGCCGCGATTGGCGCCTCGCGCAAGTACGATGCGGATGGCCGCTGGACCGATGCCTTCCGCTATGTCCGCGTCCAGACCCTGCTGACCACCCATGCCAAGGGCGTGCTGCCGCTCGACACGCTCCACGCCGATTTTGCCGACATGGAAGGGTTGAAGCGGATCGCCGAAGAAGCCCGCGCCGATGGCTTTGGCGGAATGCTGGCGATCCACCCGGCGCAGGTCCCGGTGATCAACGCCGCCTTCACCCCCAGCGCGGAAGAACTGGCCCACGCCCGCGCGGTGGTCGCCGCCTTTGCCGCTCAGCCCAATGCCGGGACGCTGCAGATCGACCGCCGCATGATCGACCGCCCGCACCTGGTGCTGGCCAAGCGGCTGCTGGGGATTGCGGATTAGGCCTCAGGCCGGACCCAGATCGCCCTTGCCAACCGTCCCGCTCGCCATCGCCAGCATGGCATCGAGGCTCTTCTTGGCGGCGAGGCGCAGGCCTTCCTCGATCTCGATCCGCGGCTGCAAGTCGCGCAGGGCGACGTAGAGCTTCTCGAGCGTGTTGAGTGCCATGTAGGGGCAGATGTTGCAGTTGCAGTTCCCGTCCGCGCCCGGCGCGCCGATGAAGGTCTTGTCGGGGATCGCGAGCTGCATCTGGTGGATGATGTGCGGCTCGGTCGCGACGATCAGAGTGTTGCCGGGGAATGTCTTGGCGAACTGTAGGATCCCGCTTGTCGAGCCGACATAGTCGGCATGGTCGACGTTGGTCGGCGGGCATTCCGGGTGGGCCGCGATCGGCGCGCCGGGGTGCTGGGCCTTGAGCTTGAGCAGCTCGGTCTCGCTGAAGGCTTCATGGACGATGCAGACGCCCGGCCAGAGCAGCATGTCGCGCCCGAACTTGCGGTTGAGATAGCCGCCCAGGTGCCGGTCCGGGCCGAAGATGATCTTCTGCTCGGGCGGGATCTGGGCAAGGATCGTCTCGGCGCTCGAGCTGGTGACGATCACGTCGGACAGCGCCTTCACTTCGGTCGAGCAGTTGATATAGGTCAGCGCGATGTGATCGGGGTGCGCCTCGCGGAAGGCTTTGAACTTTTCGGGCGGGCACGAATCCTCAAGGCTGCACCCGGCGTCGAGATCGGGCAGGATCACGATCTTCTGGGGTGAGAGGATCTTGGCCGTATCGGCCATGAACTTGACCCCGCAGAACGCAATCACATCCGCGTCGGTCTGTGCTGCCTTCTTCGACAGCTCCAGGCTGTCACCCACGAAGTCCGCCAGGTCCTGGATTTCCGGCTTCTGGTAATAGTGCGCCAGGATCACCGCGTTGCGCTCCTTGCGGAGGCGCTCGATCTCGGCGCGGACGTCGATTCCGGAAAGATTGGTCGGCTGGGCGGTCATCGGGGGTCCCTTTGCGAAGAGACCCCCAGATGGCCCTTTAGCGCGGCCTAATCAAGGCATGCCGGGAGGCACATAGGCCTGCATCGGCCGCGCCGCGCCGGGGTGGCCGGCCATGATCTGCTCGGTCAGGGCAATGCCCCAGTGGGTATAGGCCAGAAACTCGCCCAGGGCGAGCGAGCCGACCCCGGCAAACAGCGCGACCAGCCAGGCCGGGTGGATCATGCCGAGATGGCGCTTGTCGCGCATCATGCCGACCAGCACGAAGACCAGCCCGATCAGGTTGGTGATCTCCCAGGCCCAGGCACCGAACAGCGGCGTGGGCAGGATTCGGCCGAAGCCGGGACCAAGGATCGTCGCCATGCCGCCCAGCATCAGTCGGCGGTGCCAGTCGGTCCGCCGCCGCATCGCGACCGCACCTAGCGAGAGCGCGGCGAAAGTGAGGAGACCAATCGGATTGCTGATCATGAATTCGTTGGCATCGAAGAAGAACGGCCCGCCGGTGCGCTGGAGCGAGGTGACCGTGATGGCGATGCCCATGCCGACCATCAGCGGGATCCACAGCACCGAGAGCCAGCCCAGCCGCTTGTGCAGAGCGCGATTGCCGCCTGCGATCAGCGCTGATTGCATCAGCAGCAATGCGACCCAGCCAAAGAACACCACGCCGTGGACATGGTAGACCCACGGCACGGCAAAACTCGACCGGCCAAGCGCCAGGTTCAGGCTGAACCCGGTGACGATCACCAGCCCCATCAACAGGGCCATTCTAAAGAAGAACTTCTCTTCGGCGCGCGGCTCCGCGCTATCCTGGTACATGGTAGCCATGGAAATCTCCCCATCCTTCCGGCGCGACCAGCTGGATGAAAGGTGCCACGGATCAGTCGGAGTTGAAAGAGGCACTTCCGCACTTCGTCACCCCGGGCTTGACCCGGGGTCCTGCTCCCTTTCGCAACGTTACGAACAAGCGGGACCCCGGATCAAGTCCGGGGTGACGGGTATTGCTTTACTGAGCCGTCTCGCCCTCGAACCGCACTATCACGGTTGCCTGCGGGTGGCCGCTGACCTTTAGCGGGGCCGAGAGGTTCTGCCGCACGGCATCCTTCGCGGCGGCGCGGGCCAGGTTCAGCAGCACCGGATTGGATGCCTGCTGCACCGCCTGCTGCTCGGCCAGACGGGTATTGGCGCGGGTCAGTTCATCCTGCGCGGTGCGGGTGATCCACACCCCTTCGCGCAGGTACTGGGCGCGGCCTTCATCGAGGTTGGGGCGCGAGACGGTAAGCGCGGGGAGCGTGACAGTCAGCCGCTGGGCCTGCTCGTCCCAGACCATGTTGGTGCGGGTCATCTTCGAGAGGTCGAGTGTGTAATCGACCCGCGCCGGGATCACCGCGATCTGGCGGCTCTTGATCAGGCCCATCAGGCGCTCATCATCCGCAGCAACGACGGGAGCCAGTTGGGCCGAGAACACCGTCAGCCGGTTAGCCTTTTCGAACGCGGTCAGGCTGGTGGCCAGCGGATCGCCATAGGACGCCGGGCCGAAAGCGCGCCACAGCGCCCAGGTAGCCAGCGCCAGGGCGGCAGCGAAAAGATACCACGGCAGTGCAAACTGCCGGGCGATGGCGCGCGCATTGCTGCGCTCGGCGGAATCTATGCGGCGCTGATCCATATATCACCCTCGCACCGGACGCGTCCCTGCTGCTCCAGATCGACCAGGTGGGCCAGCACCGAGCGGCCGGCGGCCCCGGTCAGGCGGGGATCGAGGCCCTTGTACATCACCGCAACCATGGCCGGGATCGCCTGCGGCCCTTCACTCAGCAGCCGCAGGATCTGCGCCTCGCGGCTGCGGCGGTGGCCCAGCATTCCGCGCACCAGCTGGCGCGGCTTGTCGACTGCCGGGCCGTGCGCCGGGTAGAGCCGCTTGTCATCGCGGTCATAGAGCTTCTGCAGGCTCGCCATATAGGCGCTCATGTCGCCATCGGGGGGCGAGACGACGCTGGTCGACCAGGCCATCACGTGATCGCCGGTGAACAGCGCCCCGCTTTGGGTCAGGCTGTAGCACAGGTGGTTGCTGGTATGGCCGGGGGTGGCTACCGCCTCGATCGTCCAGTCAGGGCCGCTGATCCGCTCACCATCGGTAAGGATGCGGTCCGGCGCATAGCCATGGTCGAAGGCCGAATCCGCGCGGGGGCCATCATCGTTCAGGCTCAGCGGCGCGCAGCCGATGATCGGGGCGCCGGTAAGGGCTTTCAGCGGCGCGGCGGCCGGGGAATGGTCGCGGTGGGTGTGAGTGCACAGGATCGCGGTTATCTTCGCATCACCCACGGCGGCCAGGATCGCCTCGACATGGCCCACGCCATTGGTGTCCGCACCCTTGAAAGGGCTCGGTTCGCTGCCGATGCTGCCATCGGCCGGGCCGGGATCGATCACGGCCACTTCGCTGCCTGCGCCAACGATGTAAGTCTGGGTGCCAGTGAAGGTATAGGGCGAAGGGTTGGGCGCGAGCACGCGCCGCACCAGCGGTTCGCACTGTTCCGAAAGGCCGGTCGGCCAGGGCTTGGCTGGGATGTCCATGTTCCTCATATGGGAACTACACCCGTTCGTGTCGAGCCATTCGGCTTGCGGGGAAGTAGCCGCATGACCCAAGCCGCTTTGGCCGACGGCCAAAGTCGAGACACCAGTGCGCAACGTGTCTCGACTTCGCTCGACGCGAACGGCAAGAAGGGCAGCATGACTGACCTGATCCTTGTCCTCGACGCCGGCACCACTTCCACCCGCGCGATGCTGTTCACGCCCGATGGCGCGCTGCGGGGCGTCGCGCAGGAGGAGCTGACCCAATATTACCCGCAGCCGGGCTGGGTCGAGCACGATGCTGCCGAGATCTGGGCCAAGACCCTGGCCTGCGCGCAGCAGGTGGTTGAGGCGGCCGGCGGCGCCAGCCAGGTCGCCGCGATCGGCATCACCAACCAGCGCGAGACCGTGGTGGCCTGGGACAAGGCCACCGGCCAGCCGCTGCACCATGCGCTGGTCTGGCAGGATCGCCGCACCGCCGATTTCTGCGGTGCCTTGCGCGAAAGCGGGCAAGAGCCGGTGGTCCAGGCGGCGACCGGGCTGCTGCTCGATCCCTATTTCTCCGGCACCAAGATGCGCTGGCTGGTCGAGAACGTGCCGGCCGTGGCCGAGGCGGCGTCAGCCGGGCGGTTGGCGCTGGGCACGGTTGAGACCTGGTTGACCTGGAAGCTGTCGGGCGGAGCGCATGTCACCGATGCCAGCAATGCCAGCCGCACGCTGCTGCTGCCGCTCGCCGGAGCCACCTGGGATGCCGGGCTGTGCGACTTGTTCGGCGTGCCGCAGGCCGCCTTGCCCGAAGTGACCGACAACGCCGGCCGCTTCGCCGCGACCACCCGCGACCTGTTCGGCGCGGCAATTCCCATCGCCGGGTTGGTCGGCGATCAGCAGAGCGCCACGATCGGCCAGGGCTGCCTCAATCCCGGCGAGACCAAGGCGACCTATGGCACCGGGGCCTTTGTACTGGCCAATATGGGCGGCGAGGTGCCGCGTTCCGGCCACCGGCTGCTGGGGACGGTGCTGTGCCAGCTGGGCGGAACCCGGACCTATGCCCTTGAAGGCTCGGTCTTTGTCGCCGGCAGTCTGGTCAAGTGGCTGCGCGACAGCCTCGGGATCATCGCTTCGGCGCCCGAGACCGAGGAGCTGGCCCGCTCGGTTCCGGACAGCGGCGGGGTGACTATTGTTCCCGCGCTTTCGGGGCTGGGCGCGCCGCATTGGCGCCCCGATGCCCGCGCGGTGATTTCCGGCATGAGCTTTTCCACCACCCGCGCCCATGTCGCGCGCGCGGCGCTCGAAGCCATGGCGATGCAGACCGCTGACCTCGCCGCTGCCTTTGCCGCCGATGGGGCAGGCTGGACCGCGCTGCGCATCGATGGCGGTATGAGCGCCAATGACTGGATGGCGCAGGACCTGGCCGACGTGCTGCGGGTGCCGGTCGAGCGGCCCAAATTCGTCGAGACCACAGCTCTGGGCGCGGCGATGCTGGCGGCGGTGGGGGTCGGAATGCATGGTTCGCTCGGCGATGCGGCCCAGGCTATGCGCGGTGCAGTGCAGCGGTTCATGCCGGGAGCGGAGCCCAGCGCAGAGCGACGTGCGGCCTGGGACCGCGCGCTGGCGGCGACCTAACCCCGCGCGCTGCGGGCCAGACGTTCGCGCAGCGCGGCGACCGCGCTGGGGGCATTGGGATCGCGTTCGCGCCAGCTGGCGTCGATCCGCTTGAGCCGGGCATGGAACCGCTCTGTCGCCTCGATCAGCTCGCGCGTTTCGGGTTCGAGCAGGGCCAGGCGGGCGGGGTCGCTGTCGGGATGGTCAACCAGCTTGCCGTAGCGGTGGAGCTGGAACTCCGAAAGCTCGCCATTGAAGAAGGCGCGGTGGTTGAGCAGCCAGGCAACCGAATGCATCATCCGCGTGGTGGTGCGCAGTGCCTCGCAGGATAGTGCGATCGACGCCGCGTCTTCCTGGCCCGCCACGGCTTCCATCCGCCCGGACAGAGTGAACGCCTGTCTGACTTCATCAGAAAGAACGAGCGCCTCACAATAGAGGCCTTCCACGATCCGTGGATTCATGTTCGCCGGCGATCCCATCACCCCGGCCTAACTCCGGTGACACATGTTTGTCACCGCAGGTTAACAACGTTTGCTCTGCCAATTTTGAACTGTCCCGGCGGGGGACGTTTTTGCGGGACGGTGGGGGCTCAGGCGATGATGTCGGGGATCAGGTAATCCTCAAGCATGGCGATCTGGTCCTTCAGGCGCAGCTTGCGCTTTTTCAGGCGCGCGATCTGGAGCTGGTCGGTGCTGCCGGCGCTGGTCAGAGCATCGATCGCCGCGTCCAGGTCGCGGTGTTCGATCCGCAGCATTTCCAGTCGCTTTTTCAGCTCCTCTTCGCTCACCAATGCCTCCCTATGCCCAGCCAGACGCGGCGCCGATGCAGCCTGCCGCAAGTACCTCAACTGAGTGCTTCGCAAGATAGGCTTAATATGCTTCCATGACAATCGCAGTGACCCCCGCCGCATGCCGAGTCGGGAACAGCGATCTCGGTCTGGGCCTCGGTCCTGCCCCCTGGGGGCATACGGAGGAGTATCGCCAATGGAAACGTCGCATGTCAGTGCCTTGCAGCTCAAGCACGCCGGTCTCGAACGGCAGATCCAGGACGAGCTGAACCGACCCATGCCTGACCTTGCGACGATCCAGCAGCTGAAGCGCCGAAAGTTGCGCATCAAGGAAGAGCTGGCGCACATCTAGCCAGTTCTGTCCTTGCGACGCGCGCGGTGGCGGGCTTGCCGGCCCGCAGCCGCGAGCCGGTGGGTCCCTAACGGCGGCCAACGAGCCGTCCTGATCACAGCGCGCCGGGCTTCAACCCGCATCCGGCCAAGAAATACGGTTGCGTTACTGCGCAGCGCGTTTGCTTAGGGCGTGGTTTGGGCTAGCTATGGGCCATGCCCGCTTCCGCCGCCTCGGCCGCCCGTACGATCCTGACGCGCCTGCACGATGTCATGGCATCGCGCAGCCATGCCCAGCAGAAGCTCAACACCGTGGTCGAGGTGATCGGTGAAGGTCTCGATAGCGAGGTCTGCTCGATCTACCTGCTGCGCGAAGGGATGCTGGAGCTGTTCGCCACGCGCGGCCTGGCGCAAGAGGCAGTCCACGTTACCCGCATGGCCGTGGGTGAGGGTCTGGTCGGCACGATCGCCCAGAACACCGAAATGCTCAACCTGGCCGAAGCGACGGCCCACCCGGACTTTTCCTATCGCCCCGAAACGGGCGAGGAAAAGTTTCACTCCTTTGCCGGCGTTCCGATCGTCCGGCGCGAGCGCGCCGTGGGGGTGCTCTGCGTCCAGCACGCCGATCCGCGCCGCTATGAAGAGGTTGAGATCGAGGCGCTGCAGACCGTCGCCATGGTGCTGTCGGAGCTGATCGCCAATGCCGATCTGGTCGACGAGGAAGAGGCCCTGCTCAGCCCGGCGATGACTGGCCCGCAGCGCTTGCCGGGGCTGGCGCTGGTCAAGGGGCTGGCGATCGGCTCTGCCGTGTTCCACCAGCCGCGCATCACCATCGAACATGTCATGGCCGAGGACCGCGATGCCGAGCTCAGCCGCGTCTACCTCGCCTTTGACAAGATGCGCGAACAGATCGACCGGATGGCCAGCCAGGCCGAATTCGGCGTGGGGGGTGAGCACGAGGAAGTGCTCGAGACCTACAAGATGTTCGCCTACGACGAAGGCTGGAGCCGCCGGATCATCGAGGCGATCGACAGCGGGCTGACCGCCGAGGCCGCGATCGAGCGGGTCCAGCAGCGCACCCGGATGCGGATGCGCCAGATCGATGATCCGCTGCTGGCTGACCGGATGCACGATCTGGAGGATCTCTCCAACCGCCTGCTGCGGATCGTGTCCGGCCAGATGGGCACGGCGGCGACCATGGGGTTGAAGCAGGACGCGATCCTGATCGCCCGCAACCTCGGCCCGGCCGAGCTGCTGGAATATGACAAGCGCCGCCTGAAGGGTGTCGTGCTGGAGGAAGGCTCGCTGACCGCCCACGTGGTGATCGTCGCGCGGGCGATGGGGATTCCGGTGCTGGGCCGGGTGCGGTCCTTGCGCGGGGCGATCCGCGATGGCGACCTGCTGCTGCTCGATGCCGATGGCGGCCATGTTACCGTGCGGCCACTGCCGGCGGTGGTCGATGCATTCGAGGCGCGCTTTGCCAAGAGCAAGGAGCGTCAGGCCGCCTATGCCAAGTTGCGCGATGTTGAGCCGTTCACGCGCTGCGGCACCCGCATCACGGTGATGATGAACGCTGGCCTGCGCGATGACATGCCGGGCCTGGCCCTGACCGGGGCCGACGGGGTCGGGTTGTTCCGCACCGAGTTCCAGTTCCTGGTCTCCGCCACGCTCCCGGCGCGCGAACGCCAGACCCGGCTCTACCGCGACGTGCTGGATGCCGCGGGCGACAAGCCGGTGGTGTTCCGCACGGTCGATATCGGCGGCGACAAGGTCCTGCCCTATCTGCGTCACAACGACGGCGAGACCGAGGAAAACCCGGCGATGGGCTGGCGCGCGCTGCGCGTGGCGCTGGAACGGGGCGGGCTGCTGAAAGTCCAGGCGCGCTCGCTGCTGGAGGCGGCAGCCGGCCGCACGCTCAACGTGATGTTCCCGATGGTGACCGAGCCGTGGGAATTCGATGCCGCGCGCGATGTCTTCGAAAGCCAGCTGGCCTATCTCAAGACCCAGAAGAAGCTGTTGCCCGAAGCAATCCGCTATGGCGCCATGCTGGAAGTCCCAGCGCTGGCCGAACAGCTCGACGTGCTCGCGCCCAAGCTTTCGTTCCTGTCGATCGGCACCAATGACCTGACGCAGTTCCTGTTCGCCGCCGATCGCGCCAATCCCAAGCTGGCCGAGCGTTATGACTGGCTCAGCCCCGCGATCCTGCGCTTCCTCAAGCGCGTGATGCAAGGCGTGGCCGGTCACGATGTCGACGTGACGGTCTGCGGCGAGATGGGCGGACGCCGGCTGGAGGCGCTGGCGCTGCTGGGAATTGGCATCCGCCGCCTGTCGATCACCCCCGCCTCGGTCGGGCCGATCAAGGAACTGATCCGCAAGGTCGACCTGGAAGAGATCGGCACGGCGATGAACGGCTGGCTGATGACTCCGCCGCCGTCGCTGCGCAGCGCACTGATCGATTGGGCCCAGCAGCGCGGGATCGACTGCGACTGACGCCGGTCTGCCGCAGAAAGCCGCCGGACTGTCGCTCTGTTCCTGCCAGCCTCGGTGATTTCCGTTGACTTGGCCATGCAAACGGGGATGGTCCGCCTCGCGGGGCACAGATCGCAAAAGACAGTACTGCTGCCGGGGTCGTGATGATTGAGAATGAAGAGCAAGCGGCTGAATTGCCGCTGGACACGGCTGGAGCGCAGCTGATGCGCGCGCGCCAGGCGGCCGGCCAGTCGCTGGCCGATCTGGCACGGATCACCAAGATTTCGGAGCGCCAACTCGGCGCGATCGAGACCGGGAATTATGCCGCCCTGCCGTCACGCGCCTATGCCATTGGCTTTACCCGCACTTATGCCAAGGCCGTCGGGCTGGACAGCAATGCGATCATTGCCATGGTCCGCGATGAGCTGGCGCAGGTCGAAACCGATCAGGCCCGTCGGACTGTCCCCGCCTTCGAGCCCGGCGATCCGACCCGTCTGCCGGGCGGCCGCGTCGCCTGGTTTGCCGCGGCCGGACTGGCGCTGGTGCTGCTGATCGGCTTCCTGGTCTGGCCCAATCTCTATGCTCCGGGCGGCAGCCTCCCTTCGATCCTGCCCAGCGCAACGCCTACTCCCGCCGCGGCGGCACCCGCGCCCGCACCGGTGCCCGCTAATGGGCCGGTGGTGTTTACTGCGACACGTGACAAGGTCTGGGTGCGCTTTGCCGATGGCGCCGGCCAGCAGCTGCTGCAAAAGGAACTCGCGCTCGGCGAGAGCTGGACCGTGCCGGACAGCGCCGGGGCGGTTACGCTGACGACAGCGCGCCCCGATGGGCTCTCGGTCACGATCGGTGGCCGTCCGGTCCCGCCGCTGGCGACCACCGAACAGTTGGTGCGCGATGTGCCGGTAACCGCCGCCGCACTGCTGGCGCGGGGCAGCCAGCCACTCGCCGCGCCGCAGGCCAGTCCGGCGCCAGTCGCCACGAGCGCGGCGGCAGCCCCGCGCCGCCAGAGCCGCCCGGCCTCCGAGCCGCGCAGCGAAGCAACGCCCGCTGCGACTGTAGCCGATCCGGCGGTCCCTTCTGCGCCAGCGCCCGGCACCAACGCCGCAACTGCGGATAGCCAGGGCTGACGCCTCGACAGGGTTAATTCAGCGCGGCTATGCAAGGGTAAACGCTGGCAGCATTGCCGGCCTTTGACGCACAGCCGCTCGATTGAATGGGACTAGGCACATGAAGACCTTCGCCGCGATGCACAGGCCGCTTTTGGGGCCCCTGCTGGCCGCACTCGCAGTTGCCCTCGCCGCGCCAGTGATCGCGCAGAGCAACGCTACGGACGCCAATCCGGAAGCCCGGATCCGTAAGCTCGAGGCCGAGGTTCGCGCGCTCCAGCGCCAGGTTTTCCCGGGCGGCGATGGCAAGTTCTTTCCGCCGCTGACCCAGCCGGGCCAGCCGACCGCGGCTGCCAGCGGCACGCCGGCGAGCACGCCGGTAGCCGATCTGCTGGTCCGGGTCGACACGCTCGAGGCGACGATCGCGCGCCTGACCGCCCAGCAGGAAGAGAACGGCAACAAGCTGGCTCAGCTTGAAGCCAAGGTTGCGGCTTTGACTCCCTCCGCGCCGGCTACTGTCGCTGCGGTTGCGACTGACGCTCCGGCTCCAGCGACGGTAACCGCTACCAATGGTGCCACGACCAGCGGCAACCTGGCGGCGATGACGGGCGGGGCCTCCGCGCCGAAGCCGGCTGCCGCCGCACCGGCCCCGGCCGTGCCGACCGCTGCGGCGACGCCGGCGCCCAAGCCGGCCGCAACCAGGCCGGCGGCTACCAAGCCGACCGCCGCAACCAAGCCGGCCGTGCCCTCGGCCGCGCGCCTTGCCGCAGTCCGCGCGATCGAAAAGCCCAAGACCGACGATGCCGGGGATGACGAATACAGCTATGGCTTCCGCCTGTGGGAGGCCAAGTTCTATCCCGAGGCGCAGCAGCAGCTGAAGCTGTTCCTCGACAAGTACCCGCGCCATGCCCGCCGCTCGTTCGCGCGCAACCTGCTCGGCCGCGCGCTGCTCGATGAAGGCAAGCCGGAAGAGGCGCAGAAGTGGTTCCTGGAAAACTACAAGGACCAGCAATTCCGCGACCGCGCGGCTGACAGCGTGCTGTTCCTGGCCGAGGCGACCAAGCGCCAGAAGGACACCGGGCGCGCCTGCATTGCCCTGGCGCAGTTCGTTGACGAGTTCCCGCGCGAAGCCGCCGGCCGCCTCAAGAGCCAGTACGATGCCACGCGCACCGGGCTTAAGTGCGATTGATCCCGCACTGGAACTGACCGCCCGCTTCGCGGCGGGCCTTGCCGCGCTGTGGCCCGGTGAAGGGACCTTGGGCCTGGCCGTATCCGGCGGACCCGACAGTCTGGCCCTGCTGCTGCTGGCGCATGCCGCGCTGCCTGGCCAGGTGGCCGCCGCCACGGTCGATCATGGCTTGCGCGCCGCCAATGCCGATGAAGCGGCGATGGTGGCGGGGCTGTGCCAAAGGCTCGGCATCCCCCATGCGACATTGCCGGTGTCGCTTTGCGAAGGGAACGTCCAGGCCGAGGCCCGCACCGCGCGCTATGCTGCGCTGGCCGGCTGGATGGACGCGCATAATCTGGCCGCCCTGGCCACCGCGCACCATGCCGACGATCAGGCCGAAACCCTGCTGCTGCGGCTCAACCGGGGCAGCGGCGTGGCGGGGCTGGCCGGAGTGCGCGAACGCGGCGTGGTGCCCCGCACCCGGCTCCCACTGATCCGCCCGCTGCTCGGCTGGCGCCGGGCAGAGCTGGCGGAAGTGGTGGCTGCTGCGGGCCTGACTGCGGCCGATGATCCCTCCAACCGCGACGACCGCTTCGATCGGGCGCGAATCCGCAAGGCCCTGGCCGAAGCCGACTGGCTCGACGTGCCTGCGCTCGCCACCAGTGCGGCGCATCTGGCCGATGCCGATGCGGCGCTCGATTGGGCCATGGCCCGCGAATGGCAGGATTGCGTCACCCGTGCCCCGCTGGGGCTGATCTATCGCCCGCAGGCCCCGCGCGCTATTGCCCTGCGAGTCCTGACCCGGATTATTACCGAACTAGATGGCGAGGCCCCGCGCGGCAGCGCCGTGGCCCGGCTGTTCGATAGCCTGCTGGCCCGCCAGACCGCGTCGATCGGCGGTCTGGTCGCCCGGCCGCTGCCCGAAGGCTGGAGCTTTTCCCGCGCGCCGGCGCGGCGGGCCTAGCGCCGCTTCATCCCCTGCTGCTCCATCCGCCAGACCAGCTGGTCGTAGCGGTCCTGGCCAAAAAACGGCTCGCCTTCATAGACCATCAGCGGCACGCCGTAGTGGCCGCCGAGGCGCTGGTCGGCTTCGTTCTGCTTGATCACTTCGTCGAGGCGGTCCGCTTCGGCTGATTGGACCGCATCCATCTCGGCGAGGTCGCAGCCGACGCTGGCCAGCGCCTTGGCCAGGTGATCGCCTTCATGCCAGCCGTCGGTTTCGCCGGACCAGATCAGGTGGCTGATCGCGCGCAGCACGGCCAGGCCCTGGCCGCGCTCGGATGCCAGGACGCCCAGGCGGGTGAGGCGATGGATATGGGGTTGCTCCTTGGGATAGGTGCGCGTGGCATAGTCCATCACCACCGGATCGGGGCGCGGCCAGCGCAGCGGCAGGCCGGCAAATTCAGCGCTGCGCACGCAGTCGCGCATCAGGTAGCTAAACCACAGCGGATCGGCCTGGGCAAAGAAGTCCGGTTGGCGCACCGCAATCGGCAGGACCGGGCGGACATTTACCCTGGCGTCCCAATCGCGCTCCAGCTCGATCAGCTTGGGCACGACGATGTAGGAATAGGGCGAGCGGAACGACCAGTAGAGGTCAACGGTGTGGGTCACGGGTTCAGCCCTCCAGCGTGCTCATGTCTATGACGAAGCGGTACTTCACGTCGGCCTTTTCCATCCGCTCATAGGCGCGGTTGATCTCGGCCATCGGGATCAGTTCGATCTCGGCGAGGATGCCCTTTTCGGCGCAGAGGTCGAGCATTTCCTGGGTCTGGGCAATCCCGCCGACGCCCGACCCGGCCACGGCTTTTTGCCCGCCCAGCAGCAGGCCGGAGTGGAACGGTTCGACCGGCTCGATCATGCCGACGATGCACAGCGTGCCCTTGCGGTCGAGCAGGAACAGGTAGCGGGTCAGGTCATGCTTGACCGGGATCGTATCGAGCAGGAAATCGAAGCTGCGCGAGGCAGCGCGCATCGCCTCCTTGTCGGTCGAAACCAGCACGTGGTCAGCGCCGAGCTTCTTCGCATCCTCGCCCTTGGCCGGGCTGGTGGTGATCATCGTCACTTCGGCCCCCAGCGCCTTGGCGAACTTGACCCCCATGTGGCCAAGGCCGCCCAGGCCGATCACGCCGACCCGGCTGCCAGGTCCGACGTTCCAGTTCTTGAGCGGGCTGTAGGTGGTGATCCCGGCACAGAGCAGCGGCGCGGCGGCGGCCATGTCGAGGCTGTCGGGCAAGCGCAGCACATAGGGTTCGGCCACGACGATATTGGCCGAATAGCCGCCATAGGTCGGGCTGCCATCGATCCGGTCCTTGCTGTTGTAAGTGCCGGTCGTCCCTTCGCGGCAATAGTTTTCCTCGCCATCGTGGCAGGCATCGCAGTGGCGGCATGAGTCGACCACCGTGCCGACGGCGCCCCGGTCGCCCACCTTGAAGCGGGTGACGCCTGCGCCGACCGCGCTGACCGTGCCGACGATTTCGTGCCCGGGCACAAAGGGATAGGTCGTCCGGCCCCAATCGCTGCGGGCGACGTGGAGATCGGAATGGCACACGCCGCAAAAGGCGATGTCGATCGCCACGTCCTCGTCGCGCAGGGTGCGACGGTCGATGGTCATGGCGTTGATGCCGGAATCGGGGGCGGTTGCGCCCCAGGCTGCGGTGGCTGTCATGTTCGCTCTCCTGGCAGGCCGTCTGGTCTTTTTGTGGGGGTTGCCGCCCTCATCCTCTCCCGGCATTAATCGTTCGATTAAAGGGAGAGTCAAATGAAGATCGATTCGAGCATTGCGGCCGTGGTCACCGGGGGCGCATCGGGTCTGGGCCAGGCGACTGCCGAGGCGCTGGCCGCTGCCGGAGCCAAGGTCGCGATTTTCGACGTGAATGCCGAAAAGGGCGAAGCCGTGGCCGCCGCGATCGGCGGACTGTTCTGCCATGTCGACATCACGTCCGAGCAATCGGTTATTGCCGGTTTCGCCAAGGCCCGCGCCGCCCACGGGCAGGAGCGGATCACGGTTCACTGCGCCATGACCAGCCGCCGCGGCAAGACTCTGGCCTATGACAAGGAAGCCGGCGGGCTGAAGCGGCTCTCGACCGAGGATTACATTTACGGGGTCCAGGGCATCCTGGTCGCCTCCTATCGCATCGCCTCGCTCTCGGCCGAAGGCATGGCTGGACTGGAGCCGCTGGAAGATGGTGAGCGCGGCTGCATCATCCTGACCGCCTCGGTCGCGGCGCAGGACGGGCAGATCGGCCAGGTGATCTATGGCTCGGCCAAGGCGGGCGTGAATGGCCTGGTCCTGCCGATGGCTCGCGATCTCTCGGATCTCGGCATCCGCGTGAATTCGATCATGCC
>JAJTFU010000023.1 GCA_021299075.1 Novosphingobium sp.
GGGAACCTTCATGCGTTCGACTTTCCGCCTGTCCTTGCTCGCTTCGCTGTCCATGCTGCCGCTGGCTACGCCGGTTCTGGCCTAGGATGATGCCGCCGATGGCGCAGATGAACAGGTCATCATCGTTACCGGTACCCGCTCGAGCGCCCGCACGGTCGAGGATTCGCCGGTGCCGGTCGACGTTCTCTCGGGCGACGCGCTGACCGAGGGCGGCCAGGTCGAAACCAACAAGATCCTCAACAAGCTGGTCCCCAGCTTCAACTTCCCGCAGCCGGCCATCGCCGACGGGTCGGACGCGCTGCGCCCGGCCACCCTGCGCGGCCTGGGTCCGGACCAGACGCTGGTCCCAATCAACGGCAAGCGCCGCCACGTTTCCGCGCTGCTCAACATCAACGGCACGGTCGGCCGCGGTTCGGCCGCCGTCGACATGAACACCATCCCCGCCCTCGCGATCGACCGGATCGAAGTGCTGCGCGATGGTGCCTCGTCGCAATATGGCTCGGATGCCATCGCCGGGGTGATCAACGTCCGCCTCAAGAAGGCCAGCGAAGGCGGCCGCGCCTCGATCAGCTATGGCAAGTACGACACCACGATTTCGGGCGTCGCCAATGTCACCGGCCTGGCGCTGACCGGTGGTGCCCTGTCGCTCGACCCGACCGACAACCGCTACTTCGCCGCCACCACCGATGGTGAGCGCCAGGTCAGCGATGGTGAGAGCTATTCGATCGCCACCAATGTCGGCCTGCCGTTCTTCGGCTTTGAGGATGGCTACATCAACTTCACCGCCGAATATCGGCGCCGCGGCAATACCAACCGCCAGGGCTTTGACCTGCGGCCCAACTACATCCGTCCGACCGCGACCACCTGGGACCTGCGCGAGATCAGCTTGAACCGCCTGCAGTTCCGCTTTGGCGATCCGAAGGCCGATGACTTCATCCTGTTCGCCAACATGGGCGTGCCGGTGGGCGACTCGCTCGAGCTCTATGGCTTTGCCAGCTATAACCAGCGCGATTCGCTGAGCGCGGCGAACTATCGCCAGGCCAATGCCGCCGCCAACCGCGATTTCTCGGCCATCGCGCCGAACGTCACCCCCAGCAATGCCAACTTCGTGGCACTGACTCCGGATGGCTTCCTGCCCTTCATCCAGTCGGATCTGACCGACCGCGCCGCCACGATCGGCTTGCGCACCACGGCGGGTGAATGGAACGCCGATACCTCGCTGACCTGGGGCCAGAACAACTTCGACTACCGCGTCGAAAACTCGCTCAACACCAGCTTCGGCCCGGCTAGCCAGCGCAGCTTCGATGCCGGCGGCCTGGCCTATCGCCACACCATCGCCAACCTGGATCTAAGCCGCGAATTCGACGTCGGCTTTGCCGGCCCGCTGACCCTGGCCTTTGGTGCCGAGTACCGCACCGAGCGCTTCATGATTCGTCCGGGCGATCGCCAGTCGTTCGCAACCGGGCCGCTGTTCCAGGCCTCGTTCACCGGCACGGCCGTGTCCTGCGCAGCGGCATCGGGCGTGTTCAATGCCACGACCAACGTCTGCAGCTTCCCGGGCCGCGCCGCTCCGGCCGGGGCACAGGGCTTCCCGGGCATCCCGACCAGCAGCACCACCAACGTGAAGCGCAGCAACGTGGCCGGCTATGTCGAACTTGATGCGGAGGTTGCCGAAGGCTTCACCGCGACTGCCGCCGCGCGTTATGAGCATTTCTCGGACTTTGGCTCGACCCTGACCGGCAAGTTCGCCGCGCGTTACGAGTTCACCCCCGGCTTCGCGCTGCGCGGCTCGATCTCGAACGGCTTCCGTGCGCCTTCGCTGCACCAGCAGTACTTCACCACCACCTCGACCAACTTCATCGCCGGCCTGCCTGTCGATATCTCGACCGTGGCGGTCAGCAGCCCAGTCGCCCGCGCGCTGGGCTCGAAGGATCTTAAGCCTGAAAAGTCGTTCAACCTTTCGGGCGGCTTCACTGCCAACCCGGTTTCGGGGCTGACGCTGACGGTCGACTACTACAACATCCGGATCAATGACCGGATCGTGCTGACCGAGAACCTCGGCGCGGCGGGCAGCGGTACGGCGGCAGTCAACGCCGCGGTCAAGGCCGTGCTCGATGCCAACGGGTTCAATTCGGTAGGTGCGGCGCGCTTCTTCATCAACGGCCTCAACACCCGCACCCAGGGCGTCGATGCCGTGCTCAACTGGCGCCTGCCGATCGAAGGCGTGGGCAAGTGGACCCTGACCGCGGCCTACAACTACAACAAGCAGAAGATCCTGGCCCGCAAGAACGAGCTGGGCCCGCTGGCCACAATCCCCGGCCTGATCCTGTTTGGCCGCGTCGAAGGCATTCGCTTTACCGAAGGCCAGCCCAAGGACAAGGTCGTGTTGAGCCTCGACGGCGATGTCGGCATGTTCGGGCTGACGGCGCGCACCACCCGCTATGGCAAGGTTGTTTCGCCGGGATCGGCCAGCCCGGTGTCGGGCGATCCGCTGACTGCCTATGGCCCGGACGATATCTTCCTGGGCGCCAAGTGGATCACGGACCTCGAACTGCGGGTCAAGCCGATGGAGCGGCTGAGCCTGGCGATTGGCGCGGACAACCTGTTCGATGTCTATCCGGATCGGTCGCCCTTCGGCGCGCGTCCAACGTCAGTTGGCGGGTTCTATCCGGCCAACCAGCAGTACATTCCGTTCTCGATCTTCTCGCCGTTCGGCTTCAACGGCCGCTACCTCTACGCGCGGGCCAGCATCGAATTCTAGAGCTTCACGAGCTGGAGAGGGGGAGGGCGCGCGGGAGACAATCCCGGCGCCCTTTTCTCTGCTCCCCGCTCAGCCCGGCTTGCGGAAGCGCAGCGTGAACTGGTCGGTCTTGCCGCGGATCGCCGGGTCAAAGACATTGGCGCTGCGCGGATCGTCCGGCCGCGCATAGAGCGGGGCTTCGGTCTCCAGCTTGAAACCCGCGGCGGTCAGCGCCTCGATCACCGCTGCCTTGTCGATCCGGTGGAGCGTATCGGCATCGCGTGTGCCAGATCCCGCCATCGCACTGTGATCGACTACTACCAGCGTCCCGCCTCGCTTGAGCGCCGCGAACAGCGCGGCGCTGCCCTTGGCCCCGGTCCCGGCCGGGAAGGGCTTGAGATAGAGATCGTGGAAGTTCTGAATCGTGACGATCGTATCAAGCGGGCGGGTGAAGGCCGGGGCGGCGAACGGCCCGGCGATCGCCACCGCATTGGGCAGGGCGGCAACGGTGCTGCGCTGCTCATCGCCATAGGCGGCGCGGTAGGCGATGAATTCAGCCGGCTGGAACGCCTCGACCCGGCCCTGCGGACCGACGGCGGCAGAGAGCACGCGGGTGAAATATCCGCCACCCATCACGAAATCACCCACGGCCTCGCCTGGCTCGATCTGCGCAAAGGCGAGCAGTTCGGCCGGCTTACGGGCTTCGTCGCGCGCGCGGTCGGCAGCGGGGCGCGCCGGATCGGCCAGCATGGCGGCATAGTCAGCCGGGGTCAGTGCGCGTGGCGGCTGGGCCGGCGCGCAGGCAGCGAGCGCCAGGGACAAAACGAGTGCAGTGCGAATGGCGGGCATGGCGAGTCTCCTCTCACGGAGTGCCATGGCTAGGCCGGTTGGCGCGTAGGCGCCAGTCCGTCCGGTGTAAGCCTCAGCGCGAAGCGGTGCGGCGCAGGCTGGAGCTTTCGGTCAGGTAGCCATCATAGACCGCGCGGCTGATCGAGGCGATGCGGTAGTCGCGGTTGGGCTTGCCGCCCTGGCCGGTGACATAGACGGCAATGGCGATCGCGCGGCCGTCGGGCGTCTGGATAATGCCGACATCGCTGGAAGTGTTGCTGAGCGTGCCGGTCTTGTGCGCCACGCGCGCTTCCTGCGGCAGCATGGCGGGGAGGCGGCGCTTGCCAGTCAGGCAGCGTTCCATCGCACCCAGCAGGACCGAGCGGCTTGAAGCGGACAGCCAGCGGCCCTGGTGCAGGCCGGCCAGCAGCTGGACCATGGCCAGCGGCGTGGCACTGTCGCGTAGGTCGACGGTCGTGGCCGGATTGAACTCACCATCGTCGCGCACCAGCGTGGCGATATCGCGGTCAAGCCGCATGCCGGACAGGCCGGCCTTGCGGATCCAGCGGTTCACCGCCGCCGGGCCGCCAACGGCAGCCAGCAGGGCATCGGTGGCGGGATTGTCACTGCGGGTGATAGCCAGTTCGATCAGCCCCTGTGCGCTCAGCATGGCGCCGGGGCGAACCGGAGCGGCCGGGCTTGAGAAACGGGCCGAACGCTGGGGGATCATCAACGGGAACTTGTCGCTGAGCTTGAGCTTGCCCTGGTCGACCAGGTCCAGATAGGTCGCGGCGATTGCGATCTTGCTGGTGCTGGCCATCGGGAAGGGCTGATCGCCAAGCACCGCAAAGGTCCGGCCAGTGCCCAGGTCCATCGCGGCAACGCCGATCCGTCCCTGGGCCGCATCGGCCAGGCTGGCGACGGTTGCTTCAAGGCTGCCGCCATAGGTCGTGACCGGGCGGACCGGTGCGACGAACGGGCGGACGGTGGGCTGGACTTCACGCGGGGCGCGCAGTTCCTTGCCGAAAACCTTGTCGAATTCCGCCTGGAAATTCTCTGCCTGCGCAGCGCCAGCGGGCAGCGCCATGGCGCTGACCATGGCCAGACCGGCCAAGAGGCGAGGGAGAGGGGTGTTCTTCACCGGTGCAGCGATAGCCCAAACATGGTTTCAGATTGTCTAACGACCCCGGTCCGTCCACCCGCTCCGCGACGAGTTGCCGCCCTGATGCGGGGAATTGCGGGTTAGCCGCCCAAATTCGCTGGTTGGCGCTGCGCAGCGGGGTGCGCCTGAAGGTTTCTTGCGGGCTATAGCAAAAGGGCCGGGAGGATTGCTCCTCCCGGCCCCTCATGTGCCTTGGCTGGATGGCCGGACTTAGAAGTCCATGCCGCCCATTCCGCCCATTCCGCCACCCATCGGCGGCATGGCGGGCTTGTCTTCCGGCTTTTCGCTGATCGCCGCTTCGGTGGTGATCAGCAGGCCGGCGACCGAGGCGGCATCCTGCAGGGCAGTGCGGACGACCTTGGTCGGGTCGATCACGCCGGCCGCAACCAGGTTTTCGTAGGTGTCGGTCGCAGCGTTGAAGCCCTGGGTTTCGTCGTTTTCGCGCAGCAGGTTGCCCGACACCACGGCGCCGTCATGGCCGGCGTTGGTGGCGATCTGCTTGACCGGGGCAGTGATCGCGCGGCGCACGATGTCGATGCCCTTGGTCTGGTCGTCGTTGGCGCCCTTCATGCCTTCCAGTGCCTTGGTGGCATAGAGCAGCGCGGTACCGCCGCCGGGGACGATGCCTTCTTCAACCGCAGCGCGGGTGGCGTGCAGGGCGTCGTCGACGCGATCCTTGCGCTCCTTCACTTCGACTTCCGAAGCGCCGCCGACCTTGATCACGGCCACGCCGCCGGCCAGCTTGGCCAGACGTTCCTGCAGCTTTTCCTTGTCGTAATCGCTGCTGGTGGTTTCGATCTGGGCGCGGATCTGTTCGACCCGGCTCTTGATGTCATCGGCTGCACCGGCGCCATCGACGATGGTGGTGTTGTCCTTGTCGATGGTGACCTTCTTGGCCTGGCCGAGCATGCCCAGCGTGACCGTTTCGAGCTTGATGCCCAGGTCTTCGCTGATCATTTCGCCCTTGGTCAGGATCGCGATGTCCTGCAGCATGGCCTTGCGGCGATCGCCGAAGCCCGGTGCCTTGACCGCAGCGATCTTCAGGCCGCCGCGCAGCTTGTTGACCACCAGGGTGGCCAGGGCTTCGCCTTCGATGTCCTCGGCGATGATCAGCAGCGGACGGCCCGACTGCACCACGGCTTCGAGGATCGGCAGCATCGACTGGAGCGACGACAGCTTCTTCTCGTGGATCAGGATGTAGGGGTTATCCAGCTCGACAGTCATCTTGTCGGGGTTGGTGATGAAGTAGGGCGAGAGGTAGCCGCGGTCGAACTGCATGCCTTCGACGACATCGAGTTCGAATTCGAGGCCCTTGGCCTCTTCCACGGTGATCACGCCTTCCTTGCCGACCTTTTCCATGGCTTCGGCAATCTTGTTGCCGACTTCGCTGTCGCCATTGGCGGAGATGATCCCGACCTGGGCGATTTCCGACGAGCCCGAAACCGGCTTCGAACGCTTGACCAGGTCCGCGACCACGGCGGTCACGGCCAGATCGATCCCGCGCTTCAGGTCCATCGGGTTCATGCCGGCGGCAACGGCGGTCATGCCTTCGCGCACGATCGCCTGGGCCAGCACGGTGGCGGTGGTGGTGCCGTCACCGGCCTGGTCGTTGGTCTTGCTGGCGACTTCGCGCAGCATCTGGGCGCCCATGTTCTCGAACTTGTCCTTGAGTTCGATTTCCTTGGCGACCGAAACGCCGTCCTTGGTGATGCGCGGTGCGCCGAAGCTCTTGTCGATCACGACGTTGCGGCCCTTGGGGCCCAGGGTGACCTTCACCGCATTGGCGAGGATGTCGACGCCGGCGAGAATGCGCTCACGCGCGTCGCGGCCGAATTTTACGTCCTTGGCAGCCATTGTTCAGTTCCTTCGAAATTCTGGATTGTTTGAGGGTTTCCGGAAGCTCGCTCAGCCGATGATGCCGAGGATGTCCGATTCCTTCATGATCAGCAGGTCTTCGCCATCGAGCTTGACCTCGGTGCCCGACCACTTGCCGAACAGCACGCGATCGCCAGCCTTGACGTCCAGCGGGGTGACCTTGCCATCTTCCGCCTTGGAACCGGCGCCAACGGCGATAACTTCGCCCTCGGCCGGCTTTTCCTTGGCGCTGTCAGGGATGATGATGCCGCCGGCGGTCTTTTCTTCAGCCTCTACGCGGCGCACGAGCACGCGATCGTGCAGCGGACGGAATGCCATGGGTTTGCTCCCTTATGCGTTGATACGATGTCGATTGGCACTCCCCCCTGGAGAGTGCCAGTGGGGCGCATATGGGTGGGGGGCGAAGAGTCGTCAACCCCGGCGGCATCGGAAAAAAATTGCGCGAAATGAATCGGGTCAGGCAGGCAGCAGTCCCAGCCGTTCGCGCTGGAGCCAGCGCCAGCCCAGCAGGATCGAGACCACCACCAGGCCAACGGCAAGGCCCAGCCACACGCCGGTCCCCGACAGCGGGGTGAAGAAGCCGAGCACGACCGAGGTGGCAAAGCCGACCAGCCAGTAGCCGAACAACGCCAGCTGCATCGGCACGCGCGTATCCTGCAGCCCGCGCAGCGCGCCCGCCAGCACGGCCTGCAGCCCGTCGAACAACTGGAAGGCCGCGGCGATGGCGAGGAAGCCGACCGCATGGCCGACCATCGCCGCATTGGCCGGGTCGGCCGGGTCGACATAGAGTTGCAGCACGAACAGCGGCGCCAGGATCATGATCGCGGCGGGCAGGATCATGTAGCTGACCGCCAGGATCAGCGCTGCCTTGCCGGCCCCGCCGATCGCCACCCGATCACCCGCGCCGAAGTGGTAACCGACCCGGATCGTCGCAGCCTGGCCGATGCCGAAGGGGATCTGGAAGGCGAGCGCGGCGACTTGGAGCGCCACCGTGTGTCCGGCCAGTTCGGCCTGGCCGATCCGCCCCATCAGAAAGGCGGCGCTGGAGAACAGCCCGCCCTCGGCGAGGATGATCAGGGAAATCGGCGTGCCGATCCGGGCTACGTCGCGGAAGCGCTGCCACTCGGCCCGCCACCAGCGGCCGAACAGGTGATAGCGGCGCAGCCGGCGGTCGCTGCGGATCGCCAGGACATAGGCGCCGAGCATGGCAAAGGCGGTAATCACGCTTGAGATCGCCGACCCGTCCAGCCCCAGCGCCGGGGCGCCGAAGTGGCCGAAGACGAACACGTAGTTGCCAAAGGCATTGACCACGATCGCCAGCCCCGTGATCGCGGTGGCAAAGAACGGCCGGCCCAGCGCCGAGACGAAGTTGCGCAAGACCGTTGCCATCACGTTGGGGATCATCGCCCAGAGCAGGATCGCCAGGAACTGTCCGGACAGGCGCGAAACCTCCGGATCCTGGCCCGAGAGCAGCAGCAGCTCCTCACCCCACATGCAGACCGCCATCCCGGCCAGCCCGCAAAGCACCGCCAGCCACAGCGCCATCCGCACCGTACGGCGCACTTCGCGCACCGCGTGGCGGCGGCGGCCCAGTTCGGCCGCGATCAGCGGCGCGCAGGCACCGGTCAGGCCGGAGAAGCACCACATCATCAGCCCGAACAACGTGGTCGCGAGCGAGGCGGCGGCGAGCGATTCCTCACCCAGCCGGGCGACGAAGATCACATCGATCGCATAGACCAGCATCTGCAGCAGGTTGGCAGCCGCCAGCGGCGCCGCCAGCCGCAGAGTCGCGCCCAGTTCGGCGCGCCAGGGGGTCAAGGTGCGATCCTGTTCCATCAAGCCGGCCCGGATATGCCCGGCGGCGCGCGCCGCCAAGCGCTTTGTCCCGCAGCGATTCTTTTGCCGCCCGGTCGTGGCGCACGCGCCACAAGCGCGGGCAAACATTGTGATCCGCGCCGCGGATAGTGCGGCAAGGGTACTACCAGCCCGCGCGACATCGCCTTATGGTGTCGGCAAGGCCCGCAACCGGGACAGTTGAGCAAGGAGATTGTGACAATGCGCAAGGGGTACAAGCTGGCGGCAACCATCGCTCTGGCTATGGCACTGGCCAGCTGCGGCGGAGCCAAGCAGGAAGAGGCGCCGGCGGAGACGGCCGCGGCCGCAGACGCGGGCGCCAGCGCTGCCCCGGCCGCCGTGGTCGCTGCAGCCGATGCCAAGCCGGCAGCCTATGCCCAGTGCGCCGCCTGCCACGCGGTCGAACCCGGCAAGCACGGCATCGGGCCGAGCCTGCATGGCGTCTACGGCACCAAGGCGGGCGATATTCCCGGCTTTGCCTTTTCGGAAAAGCTCAAGGCCTCGGGCCTGACCTGGGACGATGCGACGCTCGACCAGTGGCTCGCCGGGCCGATGAAGATGGTTCCGGGCACCAAGATGGCCTACGCGGGGATGAGCGACCCGGCCAAGCGCGCCGAGATCATCGCCTACATGAAGACGCTGAAGTAGGCCCGCAACGGAAAAGGGCGGCCCCGTGGGGCCGCCCTTCCATCCGCGAGTGCTTCAAGACACCCGCGAAACTGCAAGCAAAGCTTACTTGATTTCGACGGTACCACCGGCAGCGGTGATCTTCGCCTTGATGTCTTCGGCTTCGGCCTTGTTGACACCTTCCTTGATCGCCTTCGGAGCGGCTTCCACCAGCGCCTTGGCTTCGGTCAGGCCCAGCGCGGTGATCGCGCGGACTTCCTTGATGACGGCGATCTTGTTGCCGCCGTCGCCGGTCAGGATGACGTCGAATTCGGTCTTTTCTTCAACCGCTTCAGCAGCAGCGCCGCCGCCAGCAGGGGCAGCAACGGCAACAGCGGCAGCAGCCGAAACGCCCCAGGCTTCTTCCAGAGCCTTGGCGAGGTCAGCAGCTTCCAGGACGGTCAGCTTCGAAAGTTCTTCAACGAGCTTGGCGATATCAGCCATGATGTTTCACTCCACAATATGATGGCTGCCGGACCCTTCGGGTTGAAGTGTCTGGTCCGGCAAAACGTTTGATCAGTCTTATGCGGCTTCCTTGGCGTAGGCACCAAAGACGCGAGCCAGCTTGCCTGCCGGGGCCGTGACAACCTGCGCGATCTTGGTCGCCGGTGCCTGGACAAGGCCGATAAGCTTGGCGCGCAGTTCGTCGAGCGACGGCATCGAGGCGAGTGCCTTGATCCCGGCTTCATCGAGAATCTGCGAACCCATCGCCCCGCCAACGATTTCCAACTTGTCGTTGGTCTTGGCGAATTCGACGACGATCTTTGCCGCGGCAACCGGGTCGACCGAAGCCCCCAGGGCCACCGGACCGGTGAGCAGTTCACCAATCCCGGCATAGTCGGTGTCTACGATGGCAAGCTTGGCAAGACTGTTCTTGGAAACCTTGAACGATGCACCGCTCTCACGCATCTTCACGCGCAGGGCCGTGGTCTGAGCCACGGTCATGCCACGGTTGCGGGTGACTACCACCACGCCAACCTCGTTGAAGGTTGCGTTCAGCGCTGCGACCGCGTCGGCTTTCTGCGAACGATCCATGCTTACTCCTTCACGTGTTACCGCATGGGCAGGCCCATGCGGCGGCACAAATAACCGGCCGGAAGAACCGGACGGTCGGCTACGTTGTCCATGCCGGCGAGCCGGCACGGGCGAGTCCGTGTTGGGGAAGGAGGTGTACCGGTTCGTGAAGCGGCACGGCCGGGCCAGCCGGAATGGCTGCCGGAATATCTCTGTCCCCGCCTAGGCTGCAGATTAAGGAGGAAACCTCCAGCAACTGTCTCGGACGGATGACACGCGGCCCGAAGGCTGCGGTCAGGGCGGCCCATTAGCGGGATTGACGCGCGAGTCAAGCAATTCAGCCAGATTAGGCCCTTGCGCCAGGCTATGCTAGGCTTTGCTCGGGGTCGCGTCGACAGGGGGAGACTGTTCGATGCCTTATCGTCATGCGCCGTATTTTGTCGGCCTGGTGCTGCTGACCGTCCTGATCGGCTTCTGGGGCAGTTACTGGGCCCCGTCGGGAGCGGTCCCTGTCGCCTTCCATGTCCATGCGATTACATCGATCACCTGGTTGCTGTTGCTGATCGTCCAGCAGGTAGCGATCCAGCGGCGTCATAACGCGCTGCACAAGCAGCTGGGCCTGGCCAGCTTCGTGCTGTTCCCGCTGCTGATGGCGGGCTTCATGATGATCGTCCATGTTTCTGCGCAGCGCTATGCCATGCCGAGAAGTCCGTTCGACCAGCACAATACCCCGGCCTTCGGGATCGGCACCTTCATGGCCATGGCTGGCTACATGGCGATGTTCTACCTGGCGCTGAAGCACCGCCGCAATGTGAAGCTGCACGCCGGCTATATGCTGGCGACCCCGGTGATCCTGTTTGAATCGCCATTCTCAAGGGTGCTGGATATGCATCTGCCGTGGCTGAACGTGATCGGCAGCGAAGGTCCGCAGGCGGTGCTCGACACGATCCTCGTCAGCGATGTCATCGCCACCGCCTTTGCGCTCGGGCTCTACTTCATGAACCGCAAGCATGGCCAGCCGTGGCTGCTGGCGGCCTGCTTCACCGGCGGGCAAGGGCTGGTCATGTGGTTCGCGCCGTTCGTGCCGCAGCTCGGGCCGGCCTTCGGGACCTATGCCGCGGTACCGCTGCCGATCACGATCAGCCTGGGACTGGCGCTTGGTGCATTGGCTGGCTGGCTTGGCTGGCGCGCCGGTGGTCCGGCGCCGCGTTCCAAGGCCCCGGCTGCCGCCTAAGTTGCAGTCGCTAAACCATTCTTAACCATAAGCTGCGATGCCCCTTGCCGTAATTGCTCGTCGAGGACGGCAAGGGGAATCGCATAGTGGCTGCTGCACCAGAAACACCCGTCATGACCAGTGCCAAGGGCCCGCCGGCCTGGCTCACACCGCGTCGGCTCGACCGGATGGAGCAGGTGACGATCCTGGTGCTTTGGTCGCTGCTGGTCTGGCGCGTCTGGCAGTCGCCCAACCCGATGGCCCCGCTGGTGCTGATCGCGGAAACCAACATCGCGCTGTTCGTCCTGTTCCACCGCCCGACCGAAAAGATCTCGATGCGGCTGGGCGATTGGCTGCTGGCGGCCGCGGCCACCTATGCGCCGCTGCTGATCATCCCGTCGGACGAGCTCTGGCCGGCGCTTGAGCCGCTGGCCGTTGCGCTGGTGCTGTTCGGCAACGTCGTCCAGATTTCCGGCAAGCTGTTCCTGCGCCGCAGCTTCGGGATTGCCCCGGCCAACCGCGGGATCAAGCGCGACGGGATGTACCGCTTTGTCCGGCACCCGATCTATGCCGGCTACCTGTTCACCCACATCGGCATCCTGATGGTCATGCCCAGCCTGCTTAACCTGACGATCTACGTGATCGGCTGGTGGGCCCAGATCCTGCGGATCGATGCCGAGGAAGCGCTGCTGAGCCAGGATCCCGACTACCGGGACTATATGCAGCACACGCGCTACCGGCTGATCCCTGGCATTTACCGAACGCCTTGCCCCTGGGGGCAGAAGAAAGGGCGGCGCTTCCGGGGGGAGGCGCCGCCCTTTTGCTTTTTGGCGGAGTGCGCAGATCGCCTCCGCGATCTGCTTGGCCTGGCCGGCCCGCTCCCCCGGCCCAGGCCAACCACAGGGTACCATGAACGGGTGGCTGGGCCGGGGGAGCGGGCCGGCCAGGTGGGACAAGGCCGGATGGCCTTGTCCGCAACCGCTCAATCCGGCCGGTATCCGATCAGGTCGCCGGGCTGGCATTCCAGCACCTCGCAGATCGCCTCCAGGGTAGAGAAGCGGATCGCCTTGGCCTTGCCGGTCTTGAGGATCGAGAGGTTGGCGAGAGTGATGTCGACCCGCTGCGCCAGATCGGTCAGGGTCATGCGGCGCTGATGGAGCAGGTCGTCAAGCTTGATCACGATACGGTCTCCGCTGCGGTCTTCGGGGGAAGGGGCCATCACACGGTTCCTTCCAGCTCGTCGCGCATCCGGGCACCTTCGCGGAACACGCGGGCCAGGATGAACAGGATCAACGCGAGCAGCACGCCGCCGACATCAAACCCGCCGTCGAAGTTATAGTGACCACTTTCCTTGGCCAGCTTGCCGATCCAGGCTGCAATGCCCAGCAGCGGAATGGCGAGGACGTGCACAGCCACCACGATCCAGCCCATCGCGCTCAGCCGCGCGGCATTCTCGGGCGTGAAGGGGTCGCCTTGGCCAACCGTGCCGACAATCCGATAGAGATTGCGGAAGAATAGGAAGCCCAGCACGGCGCCTCCGGCCACCAGCGCGAGCAGCGGCGGGATCGCCCAGGCGGCGGCTTCAGGAATGTTGTGCTCGGCCAGTTCGGCAACGATCCGGCCATGGGCGAAGAGGGTGCCGATCGTGCCGGCGGCGCAACCGACAACGACAATGCCCATCACGGCCATCATGCCGATCAAGATGAAGCGCGCGGCGATTAGCAACGGATCGCGGGGATTGGAAGTCATGGCTCTTGCTCCTCCCAGACGTGCCGACGGATCAGACGATGCCAGGCATGGCGAGCGTGGCCTGCCAGGTGGTCAGAACCACGAACAGGGCCATGGCGGCAGTCGAGATGCGGGTCGCGAGATTAAGGGTCATGGGGTGTTCCTTGAATTGGGTCCGGCCGGCATCAGGCCAGCGCGGGCAGGGTCACTGTGGTGGCCTGGGCCTGGGCCGGAACCGTCAGGGTCGGGATCCAGAGCGAGGCCATCAGGGCGAGGGCCAGCACGAGGGCAGTAGGGGTCTTGGCGGTGGTCATCATCGTTCTCCGATATATCCAATATCGATATTCAATAAGGCGAGCCGCGCTTATTGTCAATCGATAATATTGAAAAACAATATGACGCATATCGTTTAACGGAAATGGCGGAATTCCGCCGCGTTTCGCCGCCCGGCGGTTTGACTTGGCGGATTTCCGCGCCTATAAGCCCCCTACGCTCGGCGCTTCGAGCAAGGCTGGCCCATGCGCGGGGACTGGCCACAGGAAGGAAGCACCGGGTTTTCACGTCGACGCAAAGGCTGCGGGCCGCTCCGGGAAATCGGGGCGATTGCCATGCGGCCTTTTGCCGTTGCACGGGATGCCAGCTCCGACGCGTGGCACAGTTTTCGCCGGAACTTTCCGGCATATAGAAGAGGCAAGACCCCTCCCATGGCGAAAAAGGCCCTCCTCCAGACCGGCCCGGCCGGTGCTTCGGCCAAGAAGCGGATCCGCAAGATCTTCGGTGACATCCACGAAGTGGTGCAGATGCCGAACCTGATCGAGGTTCAGCGCGAATCGTACGAGCAGTTCCTGCGTTCGAACCCGGCGACGGGTTACGTCTCGGGCCTGGAAAAGACCCTGCGTTCGGTCTTCCCGATCCGCGACTTTGCCGGGACCAGCGAGCTCGACTTCGTGCATTACGAGCTGGAAGATCCGAAGTACGACACCACCGAGTGCCGTCAGCGCGGGATCACCTATGCCGCCCCGATGAAGGTCACGCTGCGCCTGATCGTGTTCGAGGTCGATGCCGAAACCGAAACCCGTTCGGTCCTCGATATCAAGGAGCAGGACGTCTACATGGGCGACATGCCGCTCATGACCGAGAACGGCACCTTCATCATCAACGGGACCGAGCGCGTCATCGTTTCGCAGATGCACCGTTCGCCGGGCGTGCTGTTCGATCATGACCGCGGCAAGACCCACTCGTCGGGCAAGTTCCTCTTCGCTGCCCGCGTGATCCCCTACCGTGGTTCGTGGCTCGATTTCGAATTCGACGCCAAGGACGTCGTCAACGTCCGCATCGACCGCAAGCGCAAGCTGCCGGTCACCGCGCTGCTCCACGCGCTGGGTCTGAACGACGAAGACATCCTCAACCACTTCTACCAGACCGTCACCTGGAAGCGCGGCGAAGGCGGCTGGCGCCTGCCTTACGTGGCCGAACAGTGGCGCGGGTCGAAGCCGGCCTTCGACATCGTCGATGCCAAGTCGGGCGAAGTGATCTTCCCGGCCGGCACCAAGATCAGCCCGCGCGCCGCCAACAAGGCGGAAAAGGACGGCCTGGCCGAACTGCTGATTCCGACCGAGGAAGTCTTCGGCCGCTATTCCGCGCGCGACCTGATCGACGAGAGCACGGGCCGCATCTGGATCGAATCGGGTGACGAAGTCAGCCCTGAGAACCTCGACGCGCTCGACAAGGCCGGGATCGACCAGATCGAACTGCTCGACGTTGACCACGTCAACACCGGGCCCTGGATCCGCAACACGCTGAAGGCCGACAAGGCTCCGGACCGCGATCACGCGCTGGCCGATATCTACCGCGTGATGCGCCCGGGCGAACCGCCGACGCGCGAAACCGCCGAAGCGCTGTTCGAAGGCCTGTTCTTCGATGCCGACCGCTATGACCTCTCGGCCGTTGGCCGCGTGAAGCTCAACATGCGTCTTGGCCTCGATGCCGAAGACACCGTCACCACGCTCCGCACCGACGATATCCTCGCCGTGGTCAAGGAACTGGTGAACCTGGAGGACGGCAAGGGCGAAGTCGACGACATCGACAACCTCGGCAACCGCCGTGTCCGTTCGGTCGGCGAACTGCTGGAAAACCAGTACCGCGTCGGGCTGCTGCGCATGGAACGCG
>JAJTFU010000024.1 GCA_021299075.1 Novosphingobium sp.
GCCACACGATCCAGCTCGACTTCGATCACTATGTCCGCGCGCTGAAGAAGGAGCTGGAGCGCGGCACCAAGCGGGCGGCGGCAGCGGGCAATGCCCTGCCGGTCCGCAGCCGCCAGCCGGAGCTTGCCTGACATGAGCACTCGCCCGATCAATCCCTATGACGTCAGCCAGGACGCGCTTTACGTCCATGACACCTGGCGCGAACCCTTTGCCCAGCTGCGCCGCGAAATGCCGATCTCCTGGCGGCCGGAAAGTCCGTTCGGGGCCTACTGGTCGGTCGTGACGCATGACCTCGTGTCCGAAACCGAGCTGCGCCACGATGTCTTTTCCAGCCGCTGGGACCTGGGCAACATCACCATTGCCGAGGCCGTGAACGGCGAGGGTTTTCCCAACTTCATCGCCCAGGACCCGCCGATCCACACCGCCCAGCGCCGGGTGATCGCTCCGGCCTTTTCGCCCAGCCAGATGCAGAAGCTCGACGTGCAGGTGAAGGCCCGCACCAAGCAGTTGCTCGACGGCTTGCCGGTGGGCGAGACCTTTGACTGGGTCGAACGCGTCTCGATCCCGCAAACGCTGGGGATGCTGTGCATCCTGTTCGACATGCCGTTCGATGAATGGCGCGATATCAAGCGCTGGTCGGACTGGGCGAGCGGCGTTTCGGCCGAGAACCTGTCGGAAGAATACCGCGCCCAGTTTCTGGTCCAGATGGGCGAGATGCTGGCCCGCTTCGACCGTGAGCTGGAAGACCGCCGCGCCAAGCCGCCGACCGATGACCTGCTCAGCCGCATGGTCCATTCCGAGGCCATGGGCCACATGGAGCCGATGGAGCGGATCGCCAATATCGCCCTGCTGATCGTCGGCGGGAACGACACGACCCGCAATTCGATGTCGGCGCTGGTCGAGGCGTTCCACAAGTATCCGGAGGAGCTGGAACGGCTGCGCGCCGATGCATCGCTCGTGCCGAATGCGGCGCAGGAAATCATCCGCTGGCAAAGCCCGGTGACGCACATGCGCCGCACCGCGCTGGCGGACACGGAGCTTGGCGGGCAGACGATCCGCCAGGGTGAGAAAATCGTCATGTGGTACATCAGCGCCAACCGCGATGAGCGCGTCTTTGCCGATGCCGAGCGGTTTGACGTGGGGCGCGAGAATGCGCGGCGGCACCTGGGCTTTGGCCACGGCATCCACCGCTGCGTCGGCGCACGGCTGGCCGAAAGCCAGCTCGCCACGCTGATCGGGGAAATGGCCAGCCGCAACTGGCGGATCGTGCCGGAGGGCGAGGCGAGCCGCCTGCCCAGCCCGTTCCTCCACGGCTTCACGTCAATGCCGGTGCGGATCGAAGCTGCATGACCGCCGCGTTCGAGACCATGCTGGTCGAGCAGGAGGGACCGATCCTGTGGGTCCGGCTCAACCGGCCCGAGGTCTTGAACGCCTATACCAGCCAGATGGGCGCCGAACTGGTCCGCGCGATCCGGCAGGCCGATGGGGATGACAGCATCAAGGTGCTGATCCTGACCGCAACGGGCCGGGTCTTCTGCGCCGGGGCCGACGTCTCGGCCGGGGCCGGGGCCTTCGATACCGAAAGCGGCGAAGGGGCCAAGAACTTCGGCAGCCGCGATGGCGCCCGCGCTGACAGCGATTTCACCTCGGCGATGATGGGCGCGCAGAAGCCGCTGCTGGTCGCCTTCAATGGCTCGGCGGCGGGTGTCGGCCTGACGTTGACGCTGCCCTGTGACATCCGCATCGCTGCCGATACGGCCAAATTCGGCTGCGTCTTCACCCGGCGGGGCCTCGTACCCGAAGCCGGCTCGGCCTGGTTCCTGCCGCAACTGGTGGGCCTCTCGACTGCGCTCAAGTGGTGCATGACCGGGGCGCTGGTCCCGGCGCAGGAGGCACTCGCGGCCGGCCTCGTGACCGAGCTGGTCCCGGCCGACCAGGTTGAGGCGCGCGCCCGCGAACTGGCGCTGGAGATTGCCGAAAACTGCTCGCCGGTCGCGCTGGCGATCACCCGGCAGATGCTGTGGAAGTTTGCCGGCGAGGATAGCCCCAAGGGCGCACTCTCGGTCGATGCCGCGCTCAATATCGCGCTCGGCGCCCGGGCCGACGTGCATGAGGGCGTCGCCGCCTTCCTGGAGAAGCGCAAGCCGCAGTTCCCGCTCAAGGTCTCGACCGACCTGCCGGATGTTCCGAATTGGCCGCCGGCGCGTCAGAAGCTGTAGGACAGCCCGGCCACGGCAAAGGCCTGATTGGCGCTGCCCGCCTCGCGTACGACCGGGCTGTCAGCAAATTTGCCGAGCATCCGCTTGTAGCTGGCGATCGTGAACAGCCCCAGCCCCTTGCGCGGATCGCCGCCGAGATCGCGGGTATAGAGCAGGCTTGCGCTGGCGCTCTTCCAGCCGCCGCCATTGGTGCTATAGGGCGCCAGGACATTGCCGGGGCCGACATCGAAATAGGTCCGGGCAAAGCCCTTACCGACATAGTCAGCCGACACTCCCAACCGCGCAAAGGCACGTTGCGAAACTGGCGAGGACAATGCGACCGAGGGCGTCAGGGTGTAGCTGTCATGGGCGTTCGTTACATCGCGCAAGTAGGCCAATTCCACAGACAGGCTGGCGGGTGGGATCAGCACCCCGCGAAAGCTAACGCCGACATTGGCGCCGACCTCGAACGCGGTCTTGCGCTGGCCCAGTTGCGCAACCCGGGGATCGTCGATCTCGTCGTTCCGTTCCAGCCGCAGCTGGACGACCGGACCAAGGATGAAACGGACCTTGCTGCCCGGCTTGTCCGGCACCAGGTCGGTATAGAGGTTGAGCCCGCGCATCTGGAACTCGATGCCAGAGACGCGGCCCTGGACCACCCCGCCGGGCTGGAGGCGGTAATCATCGGAGCCTTCATAGTCCGGAGCGGCGCCCAGGCCGAAACCGATCGTCAGCTGGTCCCCGCTGCGGGCCGGAGGACTGCGCGGCGGCGCTTCCTGCGCAGCAACCGGACCGGCGAGGCCCAGCGCCAAAGTCACCGACACACAGAGGGCAGACTTGATCAAGGCTTGCTCCGATCTCCCCCGTTGGCGCGGTATAGCCCGGGGGAAGCAGCGCGCAACAGGACCAAAGCACGGGGGACCGCATGACCTACACACTCTATGGCGCCTTGGGCTCGCCCTATTCGCAGAAGATCCGCGCGCTGCTGCGCTATCGGCGGCTGCCCTACATCTGGGTCGACGAAGCCGCGCGGCGGCAGGCGGCGCTGGGGGCGGTGAAGGCGCCGGTGATCCCGGTGCTGGAATATCCCGACGGCAGCTTCGCCAACGATTCCACCTCGCTGGTCTATGACCTCGAAGCGCGCCATGCCGAGCGCGGCGTCGTGCCGCCGGATGGGTCCCAAGCCTTCATCGCCCACTTGCTCGAAGACTTCGCCGACGAATGGCTGACCAAGGCGATGTTCGGCTATCGCTGGCTGGAGGAGGTCGACCAGGTGCAAATGAGCCGCTGGCTGGCCTTCGATGCGGCCAAGGGCGGCGGGCTGGAGCAGAGCCAGAAATTCGCCGAAATGTTCCGCGCCCGCCAGGTCGGGCGGATGGCGCTGGTCGGCTGCACGGCGGAGAACTTTCCGCTGATCGAGGCTAGTACCCGCGCGGTCCTTGCCGCGCTGGAGGGCCATGTCGTAAACCGCTTCTGCCTGTTCGGCACGCGGCCGAGCCTCGCGGAGTTCAGCATCTTCGGCCAGCTCTCGCAGCTCGGCACCGATCCCACCCCGCAGGCGATGATGCGCGCCGACTATCCCTATACCTACCGCTGGCTGGCCCACATCGATGACATGAGCGGGCTGGAGGGCGAATGGGAGCCCGGCTTTGCCCCGGTGGTGGTCGAATTGGTGCGGATTTCGGCAGCGGTCTATGCGCCGTTCCTCGCCGCCAACGAAGCTGCGGCGGCGGCAGGGGCCGAGACCTTCCGGATGGAGGCGATGGGCCTGCCTTACGAACAGGGTGTCTTCAAGTACCAGCTCAAGTGCCTGGCCGACCTGCGCAACCGTTATGCCGCGCTGGATGCCGGCGCGCGCGGCGCGGTCGATCCGCTGCTGGGCGAAGGCTGGCTGGCGCTGCTGCGGGGCTGAATCCGCCGCAGCGCCAGCGCAGCAATCAGCCCTTCTTCGTCGTCTTGATCCAGGTACGGATCTTGGCTTCGAGCACCGGCATCGGCAGGGCGCCGGTGTTCAGCACCTGGTCGTGGAAGGCGCGGATGTCGAACTTCTTGCCCAGCGCCGCCTCGGCCTCGCGGCGCAGCGCCTGGATCTTCAGCGCGCCAACCTTGTAAGCCAGGGCCTGGCTGGGGATGGCGATATAGCGCTCAACCTCGGCCGTGGCGTCGGTCTTGCCCATGGCCGAGTTGGCCAGCATGTATTCGATCGCCTGATCGCGGGTCCAGCCCTTGGCGTGGATGCCGGTATCGACGACCAGCCGCATGGCGCGCAGCATCTCGTCATCCAGCGTGCCCTGGCGCGAATAGGGATCCTTGTAGAAGCCCATGTCATAGCCCAGCGTCTCGGCATAAAGCGCCCAGCCCTCGACATAGGCGGTGTTGCCGCCGAAGCGCATGAACGCGGGAAGCTTGTCGTTTTCCTGCGCCAGGCTGATCTGGAAGTGGTGCCCTGGCGCACCCTCATGCAGGTACAGCGTCACTTCGCCCGGGGTAGTCCGGCTCGGCAGGTCATAGGCGTTGAAATAGAAGGTGCCGGGGCGCTTTCCGTCCGGCGTGCCCTGCTGGTAGGAACCGCCGGCTTCGAACTTTTCGCGGAATTCCTCGTAGGGCCGGATCTGCAGCGGGGTCTTGGGCAGGACCGCGAAGTACTCGCCGATCTTGGCATCGACCATCTTGCCGATGTCGTAATAGCGCTGGGTGATCTCCTCACGGCTCTTGCGCTTGAACTGCGGATCGGTGCGGATGAAGTTGAAGAACTCGGGCAGCGTGCCCTTGAAGCCGACCTCAGTCTTGATCTGCTCCATGCCGTCGCGGATGCGCTTGACCTCGCTGAGACCGAGCTGATGCAGCTCCTCGGCGGTATAGGGCAGGGTGGTCGAACCTTCGATCAGCAGCGCGTAAAGCTTGTCGCCGCCCTTCATCTGGCTGAGACCGACGCTGTCGCGGGCCGAGGCGAGGTAGCTGCCCTTGAGGTAATCGAGCAGCCGCTGGTTGGCGGCATAGACCTCACCGGTTACGCGGCGGTAATCGGTGGTCAGCCGGGCCTTGTCGGCCTCGGAGAAGTCGGCCGGCATGGCCTTGATTGGCGCCCAATAGGGGCTTTCTTCCATCGGCTGCTTGAGCTGGGTTTCCAGCTGCTCGATCACGTTGCGGATCGTCAGCTTGGTCTCAACCACGCCAGACTTCTGGCCTTCCTGGAACTTGGCGATGCCGCGGTCGATCAGCTTCACATAGTCGGCGTGACGCTTCAGGTTGTTCTCATAGTCGGTGACGGTCTTGAACGGGATCCCGGTCTTGCCGCTGGCCAGCGTCGGGTAGAAGGTGTGAAAGCCGAAGAAGTGGTTGATCGGGCGGACTTCGGTCAGTGCCAGGATCTCCGGGGTCAGCCGCTTCAGCCCCTGGACATTGCTTTCCTTGAAGACGCCGTAAGCGATCTGGTCGGTGGGCGAGAGCTTGCTGCGGTCGATCTTTGCCAGTTCGGCCAGTTCGCTGATCGCGGCCTGGCGTTCGGCCTCGTTGTATTCGGGCGTCAGAAAATCACCGAGCCGGTCGGCATAGCGAGTATCGCCGCGGAACAGCGCCGAGATCGGATTGCGCTTGAGGCTGTCCTCGTCCGACTTGGCGAAGAGGGCGAAGAGCTTGTCGTGCTCGGTCTGGGCGGCACTTGCGGCAGCCGGGGCGGCGGACTGGGCCAATGCCGAGGTGCCGGCAAGGGAAGCGGTAAGCAAGGCCGTGGCAAGCAGGGCGGAACGCAGGGTTTTCATCAAGGCATCCTTTGGCGGAAGGTAATTGGTGTATTGCATCACTAATACAGATTCTCGCCGCAGACAAGCGGCAGCGCTGGCAGCGGCTTAGGCTGCCGCGTCGCAGCGCGTGGTCAGGCTTCGATCAACGGCCTGACCAGTTCGACAGACGGCTCGGGGCGCCACCTGCCCGCGCGCCATGATCCGGCGCGAGGACTTTGCACGCTGTCCCATCGCGCCCTCAAGCTGGCGTTCAGGTGGGTGGCCTTAAAGGCAGACTGGCAAGCTGCCCTGCCAGCAAGGAACCTGCGGATCACATCCGGGTTCATCTTGATGCGGCGCAGCGATCGGGGCAATTAGTCCACGGCTTGGAAGGTTTACCGCTGCGGGATGGGGCAGCGCCTGCAACGGAGTGAAATGATGGTTGGGCATGGCTGGGCACTTTGGCGGACGGCGCGCAGCGCCTCTGGCATGGCGCTGGCACTCGCGGCCGGGGCGGCAATCGCCCAGGCCAATCGCGCACCCGAAAATATCCTGCCGGCCCCGAAGCCGACTGCACCGGCAACCCCGGTGCCGCCCGCCAATCAGCAGCCTGCGCCGACCAGCCAGCAGCCCGTTGCCACGCCGCCGGTCACGCAGGCTCCGGCCGCGCCGGTGGCCGAACCCGAACTGCCGGTGCTGGAGCCGGTGCTTGCTTGGCAAGTCGCCGAGGCCCAGGCGCTGGCCAAGGTGATCGAGGGGATCGGCGAGCACGGTCTGATCCCGGCCGATTACCAGCTGATCGACCTGCGCGCCGCGATCCTCGCCGGGCCGGGCGCGGCGCTTGATGCCCAGGCCAGCCGGTCTTTCGCCTGGCTGATCGAGGACATGCGCGATGGCCGCACGCGCTATGATTCGCGCCACCAGTGGTTCGTGGTTGACCCCGATGTCGAGCAGCGCCCGACCGCGACCGTGATGGCCGAGGCGCTGGCCAGCAAGGATATCGCCGGTGCCATCGCCAGCCTCGCTCCGACCCATCCGGACTATGCCAAGCTCAAGGATGCGCTTGCCAAGGCGCCGGACAAGGCCACCCGTTCGCTGATCCAGGTCAACCTCGATCGCTGGCGCTGGCTGCCGCGCGATCTCGGCAAGTTCTACCTGCTGACCAACGTGCCCGAATTCCAGCTGCGGCTGACGGTCGATAACGAGATCATCAGGTCCTACCGCACGATCGTCGGCAAACCGGGCCGCACGGCCACGCCGCAGCTCGCCGAAGTGGTGGAGGGCGTGGTCTTCAACCCGACCTGGACTGTTCCGCAGTCAATCGTGAAGGGTGAGGGCCTCGGCGCGCAGCTGCTGGCCAACCCGGCCCGCGCCAAGCGCGAGAACTACAAGGTGACCAAGGCCAAGGACGGCATGATCTACGTCGTCCAGCAGCCGGGGCCGAACAATGCCCTGGGCTTGATGAAGCTCGACATGCCGAACGAGCATGCGATCTTCCTGCACGATACCCCCAACCGCAATCTGTTCAACCTCGCCCAGCGCGCGCTCAGCCACGGCTGCGTGCGGACCGAGCGGGCAACCGAACTGGCGATCACCATGGCGATCCTTGGTGCGGGCGTGACGCCGGATGATGCGGTGGGAATCGTCACCTCGGGCAAGTACACGCGTGTTGCGATGACGCGGACTTTCCCGGTCTACCTGACCTATTTCACCATGGCGTCGGACATCACGGGCAAGATGGGCACCTTCAAGGACCTCTATGGCCGCGACGCCCCCGTCCTCGCCAGCTTCGCCGCCCCGCGCGCCGCCTGGGACGGCAAGCGCAAGTCGACCGAGAAGGTGATCAAGCTGGATAATCCGCTTTAGTTGGGTGCGCCCTTCGCATCCGCGAAGGGCCGGTGCTGCAAGTGAGGCCCGGATGGGCCGAACGCACTTAACTAGCCTCAGACCTCAATCCGGTCCGCGTAGAGCAGGCGGCCGCCCGAGAGGTTCCACAGCGCTTCATTGAAGTGCGCGGGCGACATGGCGAAGCAGCCTTCGCTACGGCCCAGGCGGCCGAAGCGGGTGATGTAATCCTCGCGCGCGTAGTCGGCCGGGTGCATCACGATCGCGCGGTCGAGCGCGTTCGAATTGTCCGGATCCAGCCCTTCGAGGCGCACCGAGGTGCCGTACTTTCCCTTGTACCATTCGCAGGTCAGGTAGGCCCCGCGCGAGGTCGCTTCCGAGCCGGGGACGTTCGAGAAGGCCTGGAGGAACCCGCTGTGCGCCGGGTCCGAGCCGCGGCCATGGCTGACGTGGAACGACTTGATCGTGCCCGCTTCCAGGTTGACGAAGTGGAACCGCGGCAGGGTGCTGGGCCGGGCGAAATCGGCGATGCCGACAATGTCATGCCGCCAGACGACATTGCCAGCCCGCTGCAGCTCGCGCCGGGCGATTTCCAGCAGCCTGGCGTCATAGGCCGGGTTCGGCTCGGCCATGACCGGCAGTGCCGGCGGCGTGGCCGCAGGCGGCACGCCAAAAGCCTCTTCAAAGGCGCGCGCCAGGTTGCGGGCATGGGCAGTGCCCGGCACGGTCAATGCCGCACCGGCGGCCAGTCCGCCCAGCAAGATGTCACGCCTGTTCATGGCCCCGCTCATATCACCCTGTGGATAACCGACGGCTTAACAGCGTTTCAAGCCCCTAAACGGCAGAAACGCGCGCTGCTGCGCCAAGTTGTTGTAAAGCGTCGCCGTCGACCCGCATCACGGTCCATTCGTCCATCAGCCGCGCACCGAGTTTCTTGTAGAACCCGATCGCCGGCTCGTTCCAATCCAGGACCGACCATTCGAGTCGCGCGCAGTCGCGCTCCACCGCCAGCATGGCAAGGTGCGAGAGCAAGGCCTTGCCCAGGCCGCTCCCACGCGCATCGGGCCGTACGAACAGATCTTCCAGGTAGATCCCCGGCTTGCCTTCGAAGGTCGAGAAGTTGTGAAAGAACAGCGCAAAGCCTTGCGCCGCGCCGTCCAGTTCACCGATCACGACCTCGGCATAGGGGCGGGCCCCGAACAGCTTTTCGCCCATTACCGCCTCGTCGAAGCGAACTTCGTGGGCGAGCTGCTCATAGTCGGCAAGGTCGCGGATCAGCTGGGCGATCAGCGGCAGGTCGGCGGGCGTGGCAGGGCGAATCGAAATGGTCATGCGCGCGGCTTTGCCATGAAGCGCGGCCACAGCACACCCAGCGAAAGGCCCGCCATGACCAGGGCAAAGGCCAGGATCTTCCACCATTGCAGCGGCTCACCCAGCAATAGGGCGGAGGAACCCAGCCCGAAGACCGGCACCAGCAGTGCCATCGGCGCAACCGTGGCCGAGGGATGCTGGCTCAGCAGCCAGCCCCAGGCGGCATAGCCGAACATGGTGTTGCCGACCGACTGCCAGACAACCGCCGCCCAGGTCTTGGCATCGGCCGCGGCGACGCCCGCCACGATCGCCGGCCAGCCTTCGGTCAGCAGCGCCATGGCGAACAGCGGCGGCACGGCGAAGACGCTCGACCAGACGACATAGTTCAGCATCGGCACCGGCCCGGCGGCGCGCGCGGTCATGTTGCCCAGCGCCCAGCTCAGCGCGGCGCCGACCACCAGCAGCAGGCCCAGCGGCGTGGCGCTGCCATCGGTGTGCCAGGCAATCGTGCCCAGCCCGGCGACGGCCAGTGCCATGGCGGCGATCTGGTAGGGCGCGATCTTCTCACCCGTCAGCCGCATCGACAGGCCGATGGTCATGAACACCTGAACCTGCACCACCAGGCTGGCGAGCCCCGGCGTGATGTCCGCGCGCATCGCGGTGAACAGCAGCCCGAACTGCCCCGCCCCGATCAGCACGCCATAGGTCGCAAGGTTCTTCAGCGGCACGGCCGGCCGCTTGATGAACAGCGCGAGCGGCAGGAAGGCGAGGGCGAAGCGCAGCGTCGCCAACGTCAGCGGCGGCAGATGCGCCAGCGCCAGCTTGATCACGACGAAATTGGTGCCACAGACGGCCATGACCGCCAGCGCCAGCAGCAGGTGGAGCGGCGGCAGGCCTGGACGTGCGTTCACGCCGCCTTGCCGTGCAGGCTGTCCATGCTGGCGACAGTGCCGGCCTCGATCTCGGCGGCCTTTTCCTCGACCAGCTTGACGATGTGGTCGATCATCCCGTCATCCGAAACGTGGTGATCGGTCACGCCGCGCAGGTAGACCATGTGCTTGCCATTGCCGCCGACCGTGCGGATCACGTCGAAGCCCTGCCGCGCGCAAGAGGGGCAGGAGACGACGCGGACGCCGCGAGTGCGCAGACCGAGGCTCTTGAGGATCTCGTAGCCGACCCGCACTTCCTCTTCCGGCTCGGCCGAAAGCGAAACGCGGATCGTGTCGCCGATCCCGGCCCACAGCAGGTTGCCGATGCCGATCGCGCTCTTGACCGTGCCGCCGATCAGGCCGCCAGCCTCGGTGATGCCCAGATGCAGCGGGCAATCGACCGCTTCGGCCAGGCCCATATAGGCGCCGACTGCCAGGAACACGTCGCTGGCCTTCACCGCTACCTTGTATTCGTGGAAATCGTGGTCCTGCAGCAGCTTGATATGATCGAGCGCCGATTCCACCAGCGCCTCGGGGCAAGGCTCACCGTACTTCTCCAGCAGGTCCTTTTCGAGGCTGCCGGCGTTGACGCCGATCCGGATCGCGCAGCCGTTGGCCTTGGCGGCGCGGACCACTTCGGCAACGCGCTCGCTGGAACCGATATTGCCGGGGTTGATCCGCAGGCAGGCTGCGCCGGCATCGGCTGCTTCGAGCGCGCGCTTGTAGTGGAAATGGATGTCGGCAACGATCGGCACGCGCGCCGCCTTGACGATCTTGGGCAGCGCCGTGGTGCTTTCCACATCCGGGCAGGACACGCGGATGATGTCGGCTCCGGCCTCCTCGCAGCGACGGATCTGGTTGATCGTCGCGACCGGATCAGAGGTCAGCGTGTTGGTCATGGTCTGGACCGTGATCGGCGCATCGCCGCCCACGGGAACCGAACCCACCATGATCTGCCGGGACTTGCGCCGCGCGATATCGCGCCAGGGTCTGACTGAGGACATGCGGTGTCCTTAATGCATGGACCGCAGCAGGCAAAGCCCGATCCTTGTGACCAATTGGCCTAGAACAGCTGGGCGAAAAGAAACTCCTCGTCGAGCTGATCGCCGACGCGGAAGGTGATGTCGGCCACCTTTTCAAAGCCATAGCGGCGGTAGAAGCGGTGGCCGCCGTCGTTGTAGGCATAGACCGAGATCTGCACTTCATCCGCCCCGCGCGCGGCGAACTCGGTCATCGCCCAGTCCATCAGCTTGCCGCCGATGCCCAGGCCGGTGGCATCGGGTGCGGTGTAAAGCTGCTTCAGCTCCATCACCCGCTCGCCCCGCGCGTGGTCCGGAAAGCCGCAGGTCAGGCCGATCTTGCAATAGCCCAGCAGCACACCGTCGCGCTCGGCCAGGCGGTAGACCCGGTCCGGGTTGGCCAGTTCGGCGGTAATCGCCGGTTCGGACAGGCTCTCGGCCAGGAAGCTATTGAGGTCCGCCTCCGTATAGAGCGGCCCGAACTTGGCCACGAAGGAATCGATCGCCAGCCGCGACAGGGCGCGAATATCGGCTGCGCTCGCCGGGCGCAGGATCAGAGCGTCTTGGTCATGCATATCGAAAAGGGGTCTTCGGTATAGTCCGCGAAGGGCGGGCATTCGGTGAAGCCGTGGCGCTCGTAAAGACGCCGCGCCGGCAGGAAGGGTTCGGGCCGCCCGGTTTCCAGGCTGACCCGGCCATAACCGCGCGCCTGCGCCTCGCCAAGCAGGTGCAGCAGGATCGCCTTGCCAGCGCCCTGGCCGCGATAGTCCGGGTGGGCGCGCATCGATTTGAGCTCGCCGTGATCGTCGGCCAGGTGCTTGATCGCCCCGCAGGCGGCCAATCGCGCGCCGTCCCAGGCCGAGAAGAAGGTCACGTCCGGCTGCCGCAGCCGCTCGATCGGCATGGCGTGGACGCTCTCGGGCGGGGACCTCTGGTGCATCTCATCCAGGTGCAGCCGCAGCAGGGCGGCGATCTCCGGACCGGTCAGATCGTCTTCGGTAATGCGGTATTGGGGCATGGCGTGATTGTGCACAGCCAGCGCAGCGGGGCAAGCCCGAGGACAATCAGAGTAACGCTACGGAATCTTTGACTCCTGTGAAACGCAGGCGTAGCTTTCCCCCACTTGGTGCCGGTAAGAACCGGGTCGCCCGACTCCAGGCAAATTTGGTGTGACAGAACCGGCAGGGGGCCGGGCCCTGATCGCATCCGCAACAGGAGAGAAACCCATGAAGCTGATGCTCAAGGCGGCCGTTCTGGCCGCAATCCTTTCGTTCGCCTATGCCACGCCGGTGCTCGCCGACGATCCCTGGCCGACCGAAGAGGGCGAATATGTGCAGGTCGGGATGATCTCGGTCGATGATGGCCATGATCTCGCGTATATGACGCATCTGGCGGGGCAGTGGCGCAAGGGCCAAGACTTTGCCAAGGCGCAGGGCTGGATTTCGGGCTACGAGATCCTCGTGAACATGAACAAGCGTCCCGGCGAACCCGATTACTACCTGATCACCCGCATCCCGCGGATCGTCGACAGTGCCGAAGCGAAGAAGCGCGATGAGGCTTACGACGCCCACATGAAGATGACTGTGGCCGAAGCACAGGCCGGCTCGGCTGCGCGGTCAAAGTATCGCACCGTCATGGGTAGCCAGTTGCTGCGCGCACTGGTCTGGAAGAAGTAACCTGAACGGGGGCGCGGGCGGTGCTGGTGCGCCGCCCGGGTCTTCACTACCCGCGCGGGCGGCCCTGCGGATAGGTGCCCAGCACCAGCAGTTCCTTGCAGTGGAAGGCCAGCTCCTCAAGCGCGCGGTCGACTGCCGGATCACCCGGCGCGCCGACGATATCGGCATAGAACCGGGTCGCGGCAAAGCTGGCGCCCTTCTGGTAGCTTTCCAGCTTGGTCATGTTGACGCCGTTGGTGGCAAACCCGCCCAGCGCCTTGTAGAGCGCGGCCGGGATATTCTTCACCTCGAACACGAAAGTGGTCATCGTTACCGCGCCGGCGAGGCTGGCCGGATCGAGCGGTTGGCGTGACAGCACGACGAAGCGCGTCATGTTGTCGGCCGCGTCCTCGACATTCTCGGCAATGATCTTCAGGCCATAGAGCTCGGCGGCGATCTTCGGCGCGATCGCGCAGGCTTCCGGATCGCCCTGCTCGGCCACAAAGGCCGCGGCCCCGGCGGTGTCGGCATAGGCCAGCGGGACAATACCCCGCTCGCGCAGGAAAAACCGCGACTGGCCGAGCGCCTGGGGGTGCGAATAGGCCGCCTTGAAGGGACCATCGCTGAGCGCCATCAGGTCATGGTGGATCGCCATGAAATGCTCACCGACGATGGCCAGGCCAGACTCGGGCAGCAGGAAGTGGATGTCGGCCACGCGGCCGTGCTGTGAATTCTCGATCGGGATGATCGCCCGCCCGGCGCGCCCGTCCTTCACTGCTTCCAGCGCATCCTCGAAACTGAAGCAGGGCAGCGGCAGGCAATCGGGGGCATATTCGGTCGCGGCGCGGTGGCCGTTGCAGCCGGGCGCGCCCTGGAACGAAACGGCGCGGGCCGGATCGGCGGCCGCAGCGCGGACCATTTCCTCGACACGGGCGAGCGCAGGGGCGGGATAGGAATGCATGACGCGAAGCCCCTAGGCCGCGCGAGCGCGCTCTGCAAGCTGGCGGCGTCCCAGCAGTGGGCGCTCGCTGGCGCGGGGCGGCGGGGTGGCGGCTTCCCACAGGGCCTGGGCGACGTGCCACAGCTTGCGCGCGCCCGAGGTGTGGATGCGGTGATCCCAGGCATGTTCGCCGGCGGCATCGACCGCGCGGGCAATCTCGCCATAGATGCCCGCGGCGGCCAGCACGGCCCAGCGCTGGCGGAAGGCCAGCCGTCCCGCGCCGATCCGGGCCGAGGCTTCATAGGCCTTTTCCATCTCGCACATCCGGTGGGCCAGCGCGGCCAGCTGGCGGCGATAATGCGGCTTCATCTGCTCGCCGGGGGGAATGTCGGCCTCGACCAGCCATTCGAGCGGCAGGTAGCAGCGGTCTGCCGCGTCATCCTCGTCCAGGTCGCGGGCAATATTGGCGAGCTGGAAGGCCAGGCCCAGGTCACAGGCGCGGTCGAGCGTGTCCTCGTCATCGGGGGCAACGCCCATCACCACGGCCATCATCACCCCGACAGCACCGGCCACGTGATAGCAGTATTGCAGCAGGTCGGCCTCGGTTCGCGGGCGCCAGTCGGCTGCGTCGAGCGCGAAGCCGGCGATCACGTCATCGGCCATGGCGGCGGTGATCCCGCATTCGCGCGCAACCAGGCCAAAGGCATCGAACGAGGGATCGCCGGCCGGTTCGTCAGCCAGGGCCTTGGCAGTCAGGTCGTAGATCGTCGCAAGACGGGCCTCGGCCCCGGCCTGCTCGCCCAGCGTGCCGCCGTGGTCCTGATTGTCGGCCAGGTCATCGCAGCGCCGGCACCAGGCATAGAGCAGCCAGACCCGCTCGCGCGTCGGGCGGTCGAACAGCCGGCTGGCCATGGCAAAACTCTTCGAGCCGCGCATGATCGATTGGCGGGCATGGGCAAGAAGTTCGGCGCGGTTGAGCGCCAGGCTCACAGATCGCTCGTCTTCATCGCGAAGATCGGGGTGTGCGGCTCGTGCGCTGCCATCCGGGTCAGCAGCAGATCCAGTTCGCTCTCCGCCATGATGATCCCGGCATGGGCCGGACGGATAAAGCCGACTGTGATCATGTGATGGTTGAAGGCCAGCAGCTGGTCATAGAAGCCGAAAGCATTGAGCAGCCCGACCGGCTTGGCGTGATAGCCGAGCTGCGCCCAGGAGACGGCCTCCCACAGCTCGTCCATCGTGCCAACCCCGCCGGGGATGGTCAGGAAGCCATCGGACAGGTTGGTGAAGGCCAGCTTGCGCTCATGCATGCCGGAAACAACGTGCAGCTCGGTGCAGCCGCGATGGGCGACTTCGGAATTGACCAGGGCTTCCGGGATCACCCCGATCACTTCACCACCGGCTGCCAATGCGGCATCGGCCACCGCGCCCATCAGCCCCAGCTTGCCGCCGCCATAGACCACGCCGATCCCGCGCTCCGCCAGGGTGCGGCCGACATCGCGGGCCAGTCCGATGTAACGGGGATCGTCCGGTGTGGCCGATCCGCAATAGACCGCAAGCCGCCTCACCGCAGGTCGTCCACCATCAGCCGCGCCGTCGCCTTGGCGCTGCCGACCACGCCGGGAATGCCGGCGCCGGGGTGGGTGCCGGCCCCGACCAGGTAGAAGTTCTTCACCTTGTCATCGCGGTTGTGGCCACGGAACCAGGCGCTCTGCGTCAGGATCGGCTCAAGGCTGAAGGCGCTGCCGAGATAGGCGTTGAGGTCCAGCGCGAAATCGCGCGGGGCATAGTGGAACTTGGTCACGATCCGGTCATGAATGTCGGGGATCAGGCGACGGCCGACCTCATCCAGGATGCGCTTTTCGAGCATCGGGCCGACGGTTTCCCAGTCGATCGGCAGCTTGCCCTGATTGGCGACCGGGATCAGCGCATAGAAGGTGCTCTTGCCCGGCGGCGCTACCGACGGATCAGTGACCGAGGGGTGGTGCAGGTAGATCGAGAAGTCCTGTGGCAGGACCCCATGCTCGTAGATATCCTCGAGCAGCCCCTTATAGCGCGGGCCGAACAGGATCATGTGGTGCGGAATGCCCGGCCAGGTTCCTTCCAGCCCGAAATGGACCACGAAGAGCCCGGGCGAAAAGCGCTTGCGCGCCAGGCTGCGCGCCATTTCCGGCCCGCGCGGGCTGCCCGAAAGCAGGTCGCGATAGGAATGCATGATGTCGGCATTGCTGGCGACCGCGTCGAAGCGCTCGGTCCAGCCGCTGGCGCATTCGACTTCGGTCACCTTGTTGCCGATCGTGTGAACCTGGACCACCGGATCGTGCAGCCGCATGGTGCCGCCCAGCCGCTCGAAATGCTTGACCATCCCGGCGATCAGCTGGTTGGTCCCGCCCTTCGACCACCACACCCCGCCGTCCTTTTCCAGCTTGTGGATCAGGGCATAGATCGCGCTGGTGGTCATTGGATTGCCGCCGACCAGCAGGGTATGGAAGGTCAGTGCCTCGCGCAGCTTCTCGCTCTTGATGAAGCTCGAAACCATGGAATAGACCGAGCGCCAGGCCTGGTACTTGGCCAGCGCCGGGGCGGCCTTGATCATCGAGGCAAAGTCCAGGAAGGGCACGGTACCCAGCTTGACATAGCCTTCTTCGAACACCCCGGCGGAATATTGCAGGAATTCCTCGTAGCCGGCGAGGTCACCAGGTGCGACGCGGGCAATTTCGCGCGCCAGGCCAGCTTCGTCGTTCGAATAGTCGAAATTGGTGCCGTCGGGCCAGTTGAGCCGGTAGAACGGCATGACCGGCATCAGCGTGACGTCTTCGGCCATGTCATGGCCAGTCAGTGCCCACAGCTCTTGCAGGCAGGGCGGGTCGGTGACGACCGTCGGCCCGGCATCGAAGGTGAAGCCGTCCTTTTCCCAGAAATAGCCGCGCCCGCCTGGCTTGTCGCGGGCTTCGACCAGCACGGTCTCGATCCCGGCCGACTGCAGCCGGATGGCAAGTGCCAGGCCGCCAAAGCCGGCCCCGACCACGCAGGCGCGCTTGCCGGTGGGGACGGGGAGAGTCGGAACGGCGGGGACTACGGCTGTCATCGTCATGTTCTTTCGGTCATCGGCGCGCCAGTTGCAAGCAGCGCGCGCACCGCCCCCAGTACCGGCACGGGGGGCTTGCCCACCAGCACCCGGGCCTTGTCGGCCAGGGTGGAGCGGGCCGCATAGAACCGTTCGATCGCCGGTTCGGGCAGGCGGTAGAAATGTTCGAAGACCCGGTAGCGCTGATCGGGCGCGCCCGCGCCGAACAGCATCGTGCCGAGCATCCGGTAAAAGCCGGTGGCTGACCAGTGGCGCGCCGCTTCGCCTTCCAGCAGGGCCGCCAGCTGTTCACCGGGCAGGTCGGCCTCGCGCGCGATCAGCCGGGCGGTGGCGACGGCCTGGGGCAGGGTATAGCTGGTCAATGGGTGGACGAACCCGGCCCGCGCCCCGGCCCGGGCGACGCCGGGAATGCGCAGGGTTTCCTGCCAGGCGGCAAAATTGCCGCCGGTCACCACCGGCAGCACGCCGGTTTCATGGCCGAGCAATTCGCCGCTCCAGCCGCGCTCAGCGCAGTAGGCATCGATCCGGCTCGACAGCGCGCGGCGATCGAGCGCCGGGCTATCGGCGTAATAGGTGTCCTCGACGAACAGTTCGTCATGGGCCAGCGGCAGGACATAGACGAAGCGATAGGCCCCGTGCTGGGTGACCTTGGCGTCCATGATCACCGGGCGGGTCAGACCGTGCGGCACCTTGGTGCGCAGGTGGCGGCCCATGAAGACCTGCCAGCCGCCGGTCAGGTGCCGGCTCGGCTCGAACCCGCGGCAGTCGATCACGGTGCGTGCCGCAATCCGCTCGCCATTCTTCAGCGCCACCCCGTCCGTGCTGAGCGCTGCAACCTGCGCGTTGCAGCGGATCGTACCCGGCGCCAGTTCCCGCGCCAGGGCTGCGGCAAAGTCAGTTGAGGCGAGCGAGCGGTAAGATGACGAAAGCGTGCGAGAAAGGGCCGGGAAGCGGATATCATAGCCCTCATCCCAGCGGGTGGTACGCATCGTGCCGAGCAGGCTGGCCGCCTGATCATCGAGATCGCTGGCGAACCACGACCAGCGGTGATTGCCGCCGGGGCTGTCGCCGGCCTCCAGCAGCACGACATCCAGCTCGGGCCGCGCCCGGCGCAGCGCCAGCGCGATCAGCCCGCCGGAGAGGCCCCCTCCGGCAATCGCTATATCGTGTCGGTTCTTGCGCATCCCGCGGCCTTGTAGCGGCGGGTCCCCCGCGTGCAACTGGCCTTTAGGCGTGCCCGCTCAGGCGTGCTTTGTGCCCACGGCGCGTTCCAGCGCCTCGACGATCAGCTGCTTGGCCGTGTCGACATTGCCCCAGCCCTTGATCTTGACCCACTTGCCGGGTTCCAGATCCTTGTAATGCTGGAAGAAGTGCTCGATCTGCTGGGTCACGATCGGCGGCAGGTCATCGTGGCCAGCGACTTCGCGGTAATAGGGGAAAGTCGAATCGAGCGGCACGCAGACCAGCTTTTCGTCGCCGCCCTTATCGTCTTCCATCAGCAGCACGCCGACCGGGCGGACCTTGATCACTGCGCCGGCCAGGATCGGCGAGCGCGCGATGACCAGCGCGTCAAGCGGATCGCCGTCTTCACCCAGGGTATGGGGAACGAAGCCGTAGTTGGCCGGATAGCGCATCGGCGTGTGGAGGATGCGATCGACAAACAGCGCGCCGCTGGCCTTGTCGAATTCATACTTCACGGGTTCGCCGCCGATCGGCACTTCGATCAGCACGTTGACTTCGTGGGGCGGATTATCGCCGGCGGGGATCAGATCGATACGCATGGCGCGCCCTTAGCCGGGCCGATGCTGCACTGCAACAGCGGTTAGCGCCGGAACGGGCGGAAAATCAGCCCAGCGCGTTGATGGTAAAGGCGATCACGCCGATGTTGAACACGAAGGCGGCCAGGCTCTGGACCAGCACCAGCCGCCGCACCGATGGCGCGGTGATCTGCACATCGGAAGTCTGGAAGGTCATCCCCAGGGTAAAGGCGAAATAGGCAAAATCGCTGTAATCCGGGTTGGGCGTGCCCGGAAACTCGATCCCGCCGCGATGCTCGCCCTTTGCGCTGCTGCCGAAGTAATAGCTGTGGGCATAGTGCAGGGCATAGACCGAATTGGCGAAGAGCCAGGCCAGCACCAGGGTGACCAGCAGCTTGCCCATCGCCAGCTTGTCGCCGCCGCTCGCGGCTGCCAGCTCGCCGGAAATGGCGGCCATCACGACCAGCGCCAGCAGGCTGGAGATCACCACGATCAGCGTGCGGTTGGCATCGTTCTCGTCGGCATGGCGGCGCATTTCAGCCACGGGGAAATCCCGCAGCAGCGGCAGCAGCGAAAACAGGAACAGCGCCGCGGCAAAATCGAAGCCCATGGCCAGGGCATCCTGCCACGGAGCGGCCGGATTGAGCCAGGACCACAGCCCCGCCCCCAGTGGCAGCAGCAGGGCAAAGGCAATGAAGCGTGGTGGGGCCAGCCTGTTGCCGAGGGTTTTGGCTGGCCCGGTCATGCTATTTGCCCTTCGGTTTTGCCTTCGCCGAAACCTTTGGCTGCGGCCGCTTCGGCGTCAAGAGCTGGTCCAGCCCGGTCGGTGCCGTGCCGGGCGCGGCGCGTTCCAGCCAGGGCCAGCGCAGGCCGCCCTTGTAGTCGATCTTGTAGGTGATGAAGCGGTCTCCGCGCTTGGTCAGCAGCTCCAGCGGCGCACCCGACTTGGCGGCCGTGATCGCGTTCTTGAGCTCGTCCTGGGTATAGCCCACGCCGTTGACCGCCAGCACCGTCGCGCCCGAAACGATCCCCGCCTTGAAGGCCGGCCCGTCCCACTGGGTGGCAGTCACCTTGGCGTCCTTTTCGATGGTGAGGCCGATCGAATGGGTCAGGTTGAGCGCCTTGGCACCGGCCATCACGCCCTTGAAGAAGGGATTGGGCTCTTCCTTCCAGACCAGCTTGTAGCCGCCCAGCTCGATCCCCTTGAGCGGGGCCGGCTGGCCCGGGGTGTTGATCCGCTGATCGATCAGCCTGGCCCAGTCATAGGGGTAGACCTGGTTCAGCTTGGTAATGATTTCGTCGGTCTCGAAGGCGATCTGCCCCCAGTCGCCATCGCGCATCCCGAAGAACAGCTTGGCGAAATCGTCGATCGATTTCTTGCCGTCGGTACCCTGGCGGATGATCTGGTCGATCTCCAGCCAGATCAGCGCGCCCTCGGCGTAATAGTCCTCGCTGCGCGACAGACTGGCAAAGGGCTTGGGCTTGCGCGCGGCGAAGACCGGATCGAAGCCCGTATCCTCGATCGAACGCCAGCGGCGGCCGGGCTGTTCGGCAAAGTTGCCGGCCCAGGTCGCCAGCATGCCCAGCACCACATCCTTGCCCTGCAGGCCAGAGCGTGCGGCCAGGACCGTGCCCCAGAACTGGTCTTGCCCTTCATAGGTCCAGAGCAGATCGCCCTGCATCGGCTGGCGATAGTCCGGCGTCCACAGGCGGGCCGGGCGGCGGAACTTGCCGATCCACGAATGGGCATATTCGTGGGGCAGCAGGTTGCGGTCCCACTCGTACTTTTCCCACTCGGTAAAGGCGCCGGGCTCGAGCTGGTTCTCGCTCGAGCGGTGATGCTCCAGCCCGATTCCGCCCATCCGGTCGGTCAGCGCGAGGAGGAATTCGTAGCGGTCGAAATGGTTGGCACCAAAAGCCAGCCGCGCTTCGACAACGAGGTTGCGGTGCAGCTCGATCTGCTCGGGCTTGGCGGCAAGCTGCTCGGGCTTGTCAGCCACGACGTTGAGTGTGACGTTCTGGCCGAGGTCCCACTTGGCAAAGTGCTTGCCGGCGAACAGCGGCGAATCGACCAGCACTTCGTAAGTGTGCTCACCCCAGATCCAGCGATTGTCCTCGCGCTTCAGGCCATCGAGCGCCCCGGCGACGGTCCACCCAGCCGGCACGGTCACGCTGGGCCGCACCTTGATCTGGCGGACGTAGTGCCCGGCGGGATAGAGGCTCATCTTCTCCCACTGCAGGTTGAGCATTTCCTGCGTCATGGTGATCCGGCCTTCGCTCGATTGCAGCGGGCTGGTGTGGATGAACCTGGCAGTCACATCCTTGGCCCCGGCCGGAATGTCGATGTGGAAGGCGTTGACCTCGACCGGATCGCGCTTCCAGCGCAGCACCTGACCGCCCGAGGTGAAGGTCACGTCGACCAGCTCGGCCAGCGGCCCGCGCGGGCCGTGGTTGCCGGGCAGCCACTGCGGGAACAGCAGGGTCAGGCGGCTCGTGCCAGGCACGACGGGCACGGTCTGGGTGACCCGATAGGCCCCGCGCAGGGTATCGGTGGCGTCGATGTCGAGCACCATCGTCCCGCCCGGATAGGGCACGTCCGCAGCGTCGGGCACCTGGCGCGACAGCGGCACGGCCATGGGGGCCGAGAGGGTGGAGGAAATGGCCGGGGCGGCCAGTGCGAGCCCCAGCGCAGCGATGACGGTTGCAGTGCGACGCTTCATGGGCGTCGTCCTTGGCGGCATCCGCGCGGGAGAGCAAGATTCGCCTGCGCTCTTTTCGATCTGCACCGTTCCGGCTAGGGGCGTGGCCCATGAGCACACCACAGGCAATTCGCGGCACGCAAGACATCTTCGGCGCAGAGGCCGAGGCCTTTGCCCACGTGGTCGAAACCTTCGAGCGGATCCGCAAGCTCTACCGCTTCCGCCGGGTCGAAATGCCGGTGTTCGAAAAGACCGAAGTGTTCAGCCGCTCGATCGGCGAGACTACCGATGTCGTCTCCAAGGAAATGTACAGCTTCGAGGACCGCGGCGGGGATTCGCTGACCCTGCGGCCCGAGTTCACGGCCGGCATCTGCCGCGCTTACCTGACCAACGGCTGGCAGCAGTATGCCCCGGTCAAGCTGGCGACGCATGGCCCGCTGTTCCGCTATGAGCGCCCGCAAAAGGGCCGCTACCGTCAGTTCCACCAGCTTGATGCCGAGATCATCGGCGCAGGGGAACCACAAGCAGACGTCGAGTTGCTGGTCATGGCCGATCAGTTGCTCAAGGAACTCGGCATTGCCGATGGCGTCACGCTGATGCTCAACACGCTGGGCGACGGCGCCAGCCGCGAGGCATGGCGCGCCGCGCTGGTCGAATACTTCCGCGCCGTGAAGGGCGAGCTGTCCGAAGATTCACAGAACCGGCTGGAACGCAACCCGCTGCGCATCCTCGATAGCAAGGACCCGCGCGACAAGGCCTTCACCGAAGCCGCGCCCAAGATCGACGATTTCCTGAGTGCTGAGGCGCAGGACTTCTTCGCCAAGGTCACCTCTGGCCTCGACGCCGCCGGCGTCGCCTGGACCCGCGCGCCCGCACTGGTCCGCGGGCTCGACTACTATCGCCACACCGCGTTCGAGTTCGTCACCGACCGGCTTGGCGCGCAAGGCACCGTGCTCGGCGGCGGGCGCTATGACGGGCTGATGGAAAGCCTCGGCGGTGCGCATACCCCGGCGGTCGGTTGGGCTGCGGGGGTGGAGCGGCTGGCGATGCTGGTGGCCGATGCCGGACAGGTTGCCGCCGATCTGCAGGATGTGATCCTGGCGATCGAGGCCGCCATCGGATTCGGGATCGCCGCGCTCAAGGCGCTGCGCAGCGCGGGCCTGTCGGCCGACATGATCGCCACTGGCTCGCCGCGCAAGCGCTTCGACAAGGCATCGAAGCTGCTGTCGCGGGTGTTGGTCGGGGTGGCGCTGCGTGACGGCAAGATCGCCTGCAACGTCCGCTCCGCGGAACACGTCGAAGTCCTGGCTCGGGTCAACGCGGTGCTGGAAGCACTCACCGCCTGATGTCCGTCCCCGACGCCCGTCTCCGCCAGATTTCCGCCCGCTTCGCCGAACTCGAGGCGCGGCTGGCTTCGGGCCAGCTGGAGGGCAAGGACTTCGTCGCCGCCAGCCGCGACTTTTCCGAGCTGGAACCGGTGGCGCGGCTGGCCGAAGAGGTCATGGCGATGCGCGCCGAACTCGCCAGCCTGGCCGAGCTGGACGATCCCGAAATGCGCGAGCTGGCCGAGGAGGAAATCGAGCGGCTTAAGAGCGAGCTGCCCGAGGCCGAACACCGGCTGTCGATCGCCATGCTGCCGCGCGATTCGGCCGACAGCCGCTCGGCCATGCTCGAAATCCGCGCCGGGACCGGGGGCGACGAGGCCGCGCTGTTCGCGGGCGATCTCTACCGGATGTACGAACGCTTTGCCGCCGAACAGGGCTGGCGGGTCGAGCCGGTCAGCATGAGCCCGTCCGAAGTTGGCGGCTTCAAGGAAGTCGTGGCCCAGGTCACCGGCAATGGCGTGTTCGCCAAGCTGAAGTTCGAAAGCGGCGTGCACCGCGTCCAGCGCGTGCCGGTGACCGAAAGCGGCGGGCGCATCCACACCTCGGCCGCGACCGTGGCCGTGCTGCCTGAGCCGGACGAAGTCGACGTGCAGATCGAGGACAAGGACCTCAAGATCGATGTCTACCGCGCCTCTGGCGCTGGCGGGCAGCACGTCAACACGACCGATTCCGCAGTTCGCATCACCCATTTGCCGACCAATACGGTGGTGACCTGCCAGGATGGCCGCAGCCAGCACAAGAACAAGGAAAAGGCGATGCAGGTGCTGCGCGCCCGCCTGTTCGAGGCCCAGCGCGAGGCCGTGCAGGGTGAGGAAGCCGCCGCGCGCAAGGCGATGGTCGGGTCGGGTGACCGGTCCGAACGCATCCGCACCTACAACTTCCCGCAAGGGCGGGTGACCGACCACCGCATCAACCTGACTTTGCACCGCCTGCCCGAAATCCTTGAGGGGCCGGGCCTGAGCGAGCTGGTCGACGCGCTGATCGCCGAGGACCAGGCCAAGCGGCTCGCGGCGCTCGGCGAGTGACGGCGCCCGCAGCCCAGACCGTTGCCGAAGCGATCCGCGCCGCGACCGAACTGCTGGGTTCACGCACCGATTCTGCCCGGCTCGATGCCGAGCTGCTGATGGCCGAGGCGCTGGGCGTGCGCCGCTCGGACCTGTTCCTGCGGCATATGCGCGATCCTGCCCCGCCCGCCTTTGCCGAGCTGGTCGCGCGCCGCGCCGCGCATGAGCCGGTCGCCTATATCCGCGGTCACCAGGAGTTCTTCGGCCTGCCCTTCATGGTCACGCCCGACGTGCTGATCCCGCGCGGCGATAGCGAGACGCTGGTCGAGGCGGCGCTGGCGGCGCGGCCCGATGCGGCCCGGGTGCTCGATTGCGGCACCGGGTCAGGCGCGCTGCTGCTGGCCGTGCTGAACGAGCTGCCGCAGGCCACCGGGATCGGCATCGACCGGTCCGAACCCGCAGTGGCAGTGGCCCGGGCCAATGCCACCCGGCTGGGCCTGGGCGAACGCGCCCGGATGATTCGCGCCGACTGGCATGCAGCCGGCTGGAGCGGCGATCTCGGCGGCCCGTTCGACCTGATTCTTGCCAATCCGCCTTATGTGGAAACCGATGCACCGCTCGACCCTACGGTCAGGGATCACGAACCGGCGGGTGCGCTGTTTGCCGGTCCCGACGGGCTCGATGACTACCGCGTGCTGGTGCCGCAATTGCCAGACTTGCTGGCCGACCAAGGCGTTGCCCTGGTCGAAATCGGCCATACCCAGGCCGATGCCGTCACCGCGATCGGCGTGGGGGCCGGTCTTTCGGCACTGTTGCATAAAGACCTCGGCGGCCGACCCCGCGTGCTCGAATTCAAGAAAGCGCTTGGCTTTGGCGGACCGAGCGCGTAAGTCTGGATGCAGGCCGAGGCTGGCACGCGAACAGGCGTCCCCACGGTTCACTCCAGCATTTGCACCGACTCTGGCCTTAACCGGCCGGTTCAACCAGCAGATGTCGGGCCCCGGCGCGCGATGGTTGCCACCGGGGGTTTACGGGTCGCGCGGCCCCACAGCCGCTGAAACAGGGAATTGAAACCCTTGAACAACAATAACCGTGGTAACAACAATCGTCGGCGCGGCCGTGGCAATCGTCAGGGCGGTGGTGGCGGCGGCCAGCAACTCAACCGGATCGACAGCCGCGCGCGGGGCAATGCGCCGCAGCTGCTGGAAAAGTATCGCAAGCTGGCGCAGGATGCGCACCTCAACGGCGATCGCGTTACTGCCGAATATTACCTGCAATTTGCCGATCACTATTTCCGCGTGATCGCCGATCAGCGCCAGCGCCAGGAAGAGCAGCGCCGCCCGCGTGACGAACGCTGGCAGGAAGGCGCCGAGGGTGAGCGCGAGGATGGCGACGACGCCAACGATTTCACCACCGACAACGATTTCCCGAGCTTTGACCAGCCCGTCTATAACCGCCGCGAGCGCGAAGACAGCCCGCGCCGCGACGTGCGCGAGGAAGAAACCCCGCGCGGCGAAGATGATGGCGGCGAAGAACGCGCTTCGGCCAATCCCTATGAACCGCCCGAGAACCCGTTCGTCCGCGGCAACCGTGAAGAGCGCGCGCCCCGCGAAGAACGCGGTCTGCGTCCGCGCCGGGGTCAGGACGATCGGGGCGATCGCCGCCCGCGCCGCGAGGAAAACGATGGTGAGCCCGCCGGGCTCGATCCGTCGCTGCTTCCGCCGGCCATCGGCGTGCGTGACGAAGCGCCCGCTGCCGACGCAGCACCTGAAGCCCAAGCTGAGGCCAAGCCGCGCCGCAAGCCGCTGCGCCGCAAGCCGTCGGCCGACGGGGCCGATGAACAGCTCGAATCGGCGAAGTGATCCCGGGTTGAGCGCCTAGCTTGCGCCGCTGGCTGGCCCTCGCCCTGAACCATCCGCGCAAACTGGCGCTGGGCCTGGGGGCGCTTGCCGCCACCGGGTTCCAGCCGCTGGGCTTGTGGCCATTGACCTTGCTGGCCGTGGCCGGGCTGATCGCGCTGGTCCGCCAGGCGCCTACGTGGAAGCAGGCGACGCTGATCGGCTGGTGCTTCGGGGTCGGCCACTTCACCCTTGGCAACAACTGGATCGCCACGGCCTTTACCTATCAGGCCAATATGCCGGCCTGGCTGGGCTGGGTCGCGGTGGTCCTGCTCTCGTTCTATCTGGCGGTCTATCCGGCGCTGGCTGCCCTCACCGGCTGGCTGGCGCGGCGGTCGGTCCCGGGGCTGGTGCTTGCGCTGGCCGCCGGCTGGATCATCAGCGAATGGCTGCGCGCATGGGTCTTTACCGGCTTTGCCTGGAACCCGCTGGGGGTCGCGGCACTGGGCGGGTTTGAGCGGCCGGGCCTGGCCTTGCTGCTGCCCTGGCTGGGGACCTATGCCCTGTCCGGACTGGTCGTGCTGCTGGCCGGGTGCTGGTGGGCCGCTGCCGCGCGCGGCAAGCGCGATCCGCGCGGACTGGCCTTGCTGCTGGCGCCAATTGCGGCGCTGCTGCTGCCGCAGCTGTCTGCCCCGCCCAATGATGTGACCGCGCACCGCTATACCCTGGTCCAGCCCGATATCCGTCAGGAGATCCTCAACGATCCGGCCTGGTTCGAAGCGCAGTACCAGCGACTGGCCGGGCTCTCCAAGGGCGCGGGAGATCGCCTGGTGCTCTGGCCCGAGAGCGGCGTGCCGGACTACCTGCGCGATGGCTATCCGGAGCGGTATTATCTCGACACGTACGGTGCCGATCCGGCCCTCGCCCGTCGCCGGCTCGGCATGGCAATCGGCCCGGAAGCGATGTTGCTGACTGGCACCGTCGATCTGGAGATCGCAGGCGGCCGCGCGGTCGGCGCGCGCAATGCGGTGACCGCGCTCGACGGCAGTGGCACGATCCGTGCCGGCTATGCCAAGGCGCACCTGGTTCCCTACGGCGAATACCTGGCCCTGCGCTGGCTGCTCGAACCGCTCGGCGTGGAGCGACTGGTTCCCGGCGGGATCGACTTCTGGCCGGGTCCGGGGCCGCGCACGCTGGACCTGGGCCGCTTTGGCAAGGCCGGGATCCAGATCTGCTACGAGATCATCTTCTCCGGCCAGGTGGTCGATCCGGACAATCGCCCGGACTTCCTGTTCAACCCATCGAACGACGGCTGGTTCGGGGCCTGGGGCCCGCCGCAACACCTCGCCCAGGCGAGGCTGCGCGCGATCGAGGAGGGGCTGCCGGTGCTGCGCTCCACGACCACCGGCATTTCCGCTGTCGTCGATGGCTACGGCGTAGTCCGCCAGCATGTGCCGCGGCTGGTGCCTGGTCGGCTTGACGGCCAGGTTCCCGCCGCGCTGGCCCCCACCCTGTTTTCGCGCCTGGGCAATGTCTTGCCGCTTGGCTGGGCCATAGTTCTTCTTGCCGCAGGAATGGTTGCCAGCCGCCGCCGCAAAGGCTAGGGAAGCCATATAAAGATTCCTTTATATCGAGGACGCGATGCGCACCGACTATCTCTTCACTTCCGAAAGCGTTTCCGAAGGCCATCCCGACAAGGTGGCTGACCAGATCTCGGATTCGATCGTCGACCTGTTCCTGTCGAAGGATCCCGAAGCGCGCATCGCCTGCGAAACACTGACCACGACCCAGCTGGTGGTCCTGGCCGGCGAAATCCGCTGCAAGGGCGTTTACGAGAACGGCGAATGGGCTCCCGGCGCCAAGGAAGAGATCGAGGCGACCGTTCGCCAGACCGTCAAGGACATTGGCTACGCTCAGTCCGGCTTCCACTGGGAACAGTTCGAATTCATCAACCGCCTGCACGGCCAGTCGGCGCATATCGCCCAGGGCGTTGATGCCAATGCCAACAAGGACGAAGGCGCGGGCGACCAGGGCATCATGTTCGGCTACGCGACCGACGAAACGCCCGACCTGATGCCGGCGACGCTCTATTACAGCCACAAGATCCTCGAGAAGATGGCCGAAGACCGCCACTCTGGCGCGGCCCCGTTCCTGGAACCCGACGCCAAGAGCCAGGTCACGCTGCGCTATGAAGGCAGCTTGCCGGTTGCCGCGACCGCCGTGGTCGTCAGCACCCAGCACGCCCCCGGCTATGACGAGGGCGACAAGGAAGCCGAGCTCCACGCCTATGTGAAGCGCGTCGTGGCCGAAGTGATCCCGCCGGTGCTGCTGCGTGAGACCGAGTATTTCATCAACCCGACCGGCAGCTTCGAGATCGGCGGACCCGACGGCGACGCCGGCCTCACGGGCCGCAAGATCATCGTCGACACCTATGGCGGCGCGGCCCCGCACGGCGGCGGTGCCTTCTCGGGCAAGGACCCGACCAAGGTTGACCGGTCAGCTGCCTATATCAGCCGCTATCTGGCGAAGAACGTGGTTGCCGCGGGCCTCGCCACGCGCTGCACGATCCAGCTGGCCTATGCGATCGGCGTGTCGAAGCCGCTGTCGCTCTATGTTGACACGCACGAGACCGGGACTGTCGGCGACGACAAGATCGAAGCTGCGATCCTGGGCCTGCCCAAGCTTGGCGGCCTGACCCCGCGCGCGATCCGCACGCACTTGGGCCTCAACAAGCCGATCTACCGGCCGACTGCGGCCTATGGCCACTTCGGCCGCAAGGCTGAAGGCGATCTGTTCCCCTGGGAGCGGCTCGATCTGGCCGAGGACCTGAAGGCGGCGCTGGGCTGAGCGGAACCCGCCCGCCAAGGCTACAGCGGGTGACACTGTGCCATCCAAGTGTCACCCTGCCGACTGCCTGGATTTCCAGGCGACTTTCATGCTGTGAGCCTAATGCCGAGGCGGGCTGGCGGCTGTCTGACGTTTTCTCGCACGCTGCCTCTCGATGAACCGGTAGATTGCGGCGGCACAGCTGACGATTTCGGAACAGGCGTGCAAAAAACCTAAGCAAATAGTCCGATCAGTTCTTCCAACTTGGAATCTGCGGCATCCTGCGAAAGCGTAATGGCGCTGACCACATAGCGTGCGCCATCGGCAAGCGGCGTTGGCATGATTACAAGGTTCGATCCGCGTATTTCTCGGCGTGCGAAGGATTCCGGCAGGAGCGTGATCAGATCGCATTGCTCGGCCAATGCCAGACAGGTTGAGAGGCTCAATATGCGATAATGGGGGAATCCGGCACGGCGATACTTGTGCTCTATCTGCGTCGGAATGGCAGAGCGATACAACCTATCATAGCCTGGTATGGCCCACCGGAAGGCGAGCATCTCGTCCAGCGAATGGTTGCCACTCAGTGCAGGATGGTCTGGATGCAACACCGCAACATAAGTTTCGTCGATGACCTTGGCGATGCGCAGAGTTCGTTTTGCCGGAAAGGCACTGACAGTCGTGGAATGATACAGCAGAAGATCGGCTTCTCGGCTGCGCAAACGGGCGATCGCGATGTCGGGCGGTAATGTTTCGACCGACAGTCGAATGTCGGGATGGGCCTTGTAAAAGGCTGCCAGAATCGGCGCCAGTGAAGCTTCGATTACCGCCGGTCCGGTGATCAGACGGATGTGCTGCTTGCCTGATACAACCTCTTCACCGATCTGGTCGGCAAAGGTAATCAGCTCTTCGGCCCGTGCCGCCAACCTTACGCCCGCCGCCGTCGGCACGACCTGCCGAGTTGTCCTGTCAAACACGTCAGCGCCCAGCTCTTGCTCGAGCTGCTGCACAGATTTGGTAAGCGCAGAGTGAGTCATGCCCAGTTCGGCGGCGGCGCGCGTGAAACTTCGATTGTGAAATATGGCGAGGAAGCGCCGCAGCCTGGTCAGGTTCAGATCCATGTTCCACAAACTACATAATCACAGCCTATTATTCAATTTTAAATCACGTTTACCGCGGGTATTCCTGCTGTGAAATTGGGGGAAGAACGCCGTGACAATCGATCAATTCATGAACCAGAACTGGGTGGTGATTACACTGCTTGCCTTTGGTACCGGCGTGCTGCTGGAACTGGGGGCGATCCGTTTTCTGCGGCGAAGGGGGAAAATGCCGCTGAAGGACTCGCTGCTGTCGATCTTCCTTGGGTTGGCCAGCGATCCGGTCAATGCCATCTTTGCCTTCATTACGACTGCTGCACTGTTTGGCGTCGCCCCCTTTGCCATTGCCGAGATACCGGTGACCTGGTGGTCATTCCTTTTGTGCTTCGTTCTCGATGACCTGCGCTTTTACCTGCATCACCGCATTTGCCATCGGGTCCGCTGGGGCTGGGCGATGCATGTCGTCCACCACAGCTCGACCAATTTCAACATGCCGATTGCGCTGCGGCAAAGCTGGATGAAGCACTTCACGGGTACGATGATGCTGAAAATCCCACTGATCCTGATCGGATTTGATCCGGTCCTGGTGATTTTTTGCGGGGTGCTCAACGCAACCTATCAGTTCTTCCTCCACACCGAAACTATCGACCGGATGCCGCGTTGGTTCGAGACCGTTTTCAATACGCCCAGTCACCACCGGGTGCACCATGGCCGCAACCCCAAATATCTGGATGCCAATTATGCCGGAACGCTAATCATCTGGGACCGGATATTCGGCACTTTTGTCGAGGAAGATCGCGCTGAGCCGGTCGACTATGGCTTGGTCAAGAATCTCGAAACCTACAACCCGATCACGATCTTGACGCATGAATATGTTGGCATAGCCAAGGACGCCAGCCAAAGCGGACTCAGCTTGCGGCAGCGGCTCTGCTACATCTTTGCGCCGCCCGGTTGGAGCCATGATGGTTCGCGCCAGACGTCGATGGATATCAAACGCGAAGCAGGGCTGCTTCTCGACAAAGAACTGCAAAAGGCATGATGCCTGCGCACTTTGCGCTGTCTGATGCGGCAATCGTGCTGGTTTCAATCTGGGCCGGGATGGCCCTCTGGCGCGGCGGCCAGTGGCTTCCCGCGATCGCAATGGCAAGCTTCGGCTTCCCTGCTGCGGTCGGCGTGGTCCGGTTAGGCGGCGGATTGCAGTCCGAACTTGGCGTGTTCCATGCCGGCACGTCCCAGCTCTTGGGCCTTGTCGGAGCAATCACGCTGGCGGCGGCCTGCATCTCGCGCAAGATCCGCTGGGACCATAAGTGGGTTACGGGTGCCATAGTGATGATCGCATGCGCGGTCTTCTTCCTGGCCAAATGGCTGCTGGCTCCATTTTTCATTTTCGCACTTCTGATTGCATTCGGTGCCACGCTTCGGGATGCCGTGCAGATCAGATCATCGGCGCTTGTACCATCAGGAATCCTGGTCCTGATGGTCAACGTCTTGCTTATCCGCCGCGCTCCATGGCTGAGTGCTGCTGCAGCGTGGCACGCATATCATGTGCTGATTGCGCTTGCTTTGGCGGTAGTGGCCAAAGGTCTTCTGGCTGAACAGCGTCGTTGACGCGATCTCGCGCTCAGCAGCGCCGTTCGCCTACTCAAGCCCCCGCGCGATAATCCGCAGTGATCAACCCGGCAGCTGCCAGCTCGTCCTCATGGCTCACTTCGCGCCAATCTTCGGCCAGCGCGGCCGCTTCCCACTCCCGCATCGCCGGGTGGGCGAGGACATGGTCGACCCAGGCCTGTCCCTTTCCAACGTCCAGCCCATAGGTGCGAATGCGGAAGGCGACTGGGGCGTAAAAGGCATCGGCGGCGGTAAACTCGGCCCCCGCGAGCCAGGGGCCGCCGAAGCGGGCCAGCCCGTGCTCGAAAATCTCGCGCACCCGCGCCACGTTGCGTTTCAGTCCTTCGCTCATCGGCTTGGGAGTGACGCGGACGCCAACGTTCATCGTGCAATCATTGCGCAGATGTCCAAAGCCGCCGTGCATTTCGCAGACCGCGCCATGGGCAAAGATCCGCGCTTCGGGATCGGTCGGCCAGACCCCATCGTGCCGATCGGCCAGATAGAGCGCGATGCCGAGCGAATCCGGCACCTTGCGCGCGCCATCGATCAGCAGCGGGACCTGGCCGGTGGGGGAGAATGCGCGGAAATCCTCGTAGTTGTCCGGCTTGGTGAAAGGTTCGAGCCGGTCCTCAAAAGGTATGCCCAGTGCCTTCATCAGCACCCAGGGGCGCAGGCTCCAGCTCGAATAGTTCCGGTTGGCGGTGATCAGGGTATAGGTCATTTGCGCAAACTAACTCGACCTCGCCGACAAACAACCCCGTCATCCTGAACTTGTTTCAGGATCCATGGTGCCGCTCAGCCCGATTGTCGCGGCAAGGCGCCGTTGGCCCGGTTTGCGCTCCACTCCGCGACATCGGTAAACCGATGGATGGATCCTGAAACAAGTTCAGGATGACGAGCGGGGGACTGTCAGGCATAGGCCGCCGCATCCTCATCCGGCCAGCGTTCCAGCCGCGGGGTTGCGGAATCGAGGAACAGGCTGGGCAGCTTGACCAGCATCAGCACCTTGTGAATGCACCAATCGGCCGCGCGCTCGTTGCACTTGGCGGTGGCCTTGCCGTGGCGTTCGAGCCAGCGCTGATAGGGCAGGAAGTGATCCGGCTCGTCCTTGTGGACGATCTGGAAGATCTTCTTCATCACCGGATCGGACATGATCACCCGGTTGCGCAGGATGATCTCAACCTGGGCGTAGCCGCGCTGTTCGGTCAGCATGATGATCCGGCACAGCTGTTCAAACTCGGCAGCGTCTTCGACCACCTGGTTGGTGTCGAGCTCTTCGATCGTGCAGCCAAAGATCCACTGGATGAACCGGTCGATATGGCCGCAGCTGTGATCGACTTTCAGTGGCATTTTTCCCTGCCGTTCGAACCAGCGTTTGAACATCACATAGTGCTTGTGCTCATCGGCGCGGTGTTTGACGATTTCGGCCTGAAAGGCCGGTTCGTCGGGGCAGCGCTGCTTCACCGCCGCTATCACCCGGTCAAGCGAGGTATAGCCGCGGTATTCATTGTAGAGATAGATCGACGCCAGCACATCAAGATAGCGGGCGCGAAAGGCGGTGGTGACGCCCATCTAACCAAGCATGCCGTTAAGTTCGGCCACGGCCTCGATAAATTCCTCGCGGAAATCTTGCACAACGCCCTTGGCGCTGCGCACCTGATCGACCAGCCCAACACCCTGACCCACGAAATAGCTGACCAGATCGCGGGCAGCTTCATTGCCATTGACCACCGACTTTTCGATCCGCTGGAAGGCCGGTTCGGAAACCATGCCCATCAAGGGCATCGGTAGCGGGCCCGGACCCTGGGCGCTGTCCCAGGCTTCGTGCCAGGCGGTCTTGAGCTGGCGGGCCGGCTTGCCCGTCCGGCTGCGGCTGCGCACCGTATCGCGGCTGCGCGCGGCGACCATCTTGTCGCGGAAGGCTTCGCTGGTTTCGCTCTCGGTTGTGGCGAGCCAGACCGAGCCGGTCCAGGCGCCTTGCGCGCCAGCGGCCATCATCCCGGCCATCTGCGCGCCGGTCATGATCCCGCCGGCAGCCAGCACCGGAATGTTATGACCAGCGCCTTTGAGGGCGCGGACTACTTCGGGGATTAGCACCAGGGTCGAAACCTCGCCGCAGTGGCCGCCGGCTTCGGTACCCTGGGCGACGATGATATCAACCCCGGCAGCGGCCTGACGCAGTGCGTGCTCCTTGGCCCCGACCAGCGCCGCTACGGGCACGCCGCGCTTCTTGCCTTCCTCGATCATCTTCGGCGGGGCGATGCCCAACGCATTGGCAATCAGCTTGATCGGGTGGCGGAAGGCGACTTCCATCTGGGCATAGCCGTTCTCTGGGGTGATCCCGGCGCGGCCCTCATAACGGACCACATCCTGCGGAGAAACGTCAACTCCGTACTGGCCCAGTAGTTCCGCAGTGAACTGGCGGTGCTGTTCGGAAATGGCCGCCGCACGCTGCGCGTTGTCCTGGAATTCGGCCACACGCGGGTCGACAATTTCAGGTACCAACACGTCCACGCCATAGGGCGCGCCGTCGATGTGGGCGTCGATCCAGGCCAGCTCTTCCTCAAGCTGGTCGGGCGTGAAGCGCGTTGCACCCAGCACGCCGAAGCCGCCAGCCTTACTGACGGCCACAACCACGTCGCGGCAGTGGCTGAAGGCAAACAGCGGAAACTCGCACCCGGCCATCCGGCAAACGGCATTGTTCATGATTCTCTCCCTCGTCGGGAGCGATCATTACGCGCCGGACGGTCCCTCGCAAGACCTGTTTAATCGAACGATTAAGACTCGTAATGCGCGGTCGTCTTTGCCGCCACTTCCTCGGCAGTGACGCCCGGTGCCAGTTCGATCAGCTTGAACGGCGATTGGTGGTCGGGCCGCTGGAATACGCAGAGGTCGGTGATGATCATGTCGACCACGTTGCGGCCGGTCAGCGGCAGGGTGCATTCCGGGATGAACTTGGGGCTGCCGTCCTTGGCGCAGTGTTCCATCACGACGATGATCTTCTTGACCCCGGCAACCAGGTCCATCGCCCCGCCCATGCCCTTGATCATCTTGCCGGGCACCATCCAGTTGGCGATGTCACCCTTTTCGGAGACTTCCATCCCGCCCAGCACGGTCAGGTCGATCTTGCCGCCGCGGATCATCGCGAAGGACTGCGCCGAATCGAAATAGGCCGAATGCGGCAGTTCGCTGATCGTCTGCTTGCCGGCGTTGATCAGGTCGGCGTCAACCGCGTCCTCGGTCGGGAAGGGGCCGATGCCCAGCATCCCGTTTTCCGATTGCAGCGTCACCGTGATCCCGGCGGGGACGTGGTTCGCCACCAGCGTCGGGATGCCGATGCCGAGGTTCACATAAAAGCCATCGCGCAGCTCCTGCGCGGCGCGGGCGGCCATCTGGTCGCGGCTCCAGCCCTGGGCGATTCCATCATGCTTGGTCATCAGCCGACATCCGTGGTGCGAGTGGTGCGGAACTCGATCTTCTTGTCGTAGGGACTGCCCGCGATCAGGCGCTGGACATAGACGCCCGGCAGGTGGATCGCATCGGCCTCGAGCTGACCTGGCTCGACCAGTTCCTCGACCTCGACCACGCAGATCTTGCCGCAAGTCGCGGCCGGCACGTTGAAGTTGCGCGCGGTCTTGCGGAACACGACGTTGCCGGTGGTGTCGGCCTTCCAGGCCTTGACCAGGGCCAGGTCGGCCACGATCCCGCGCTCGAGGATATATTCCTCACCGTCGAAGACCTTGGCTTCCTTGCCTTCGGCCACCAGCGTGCCGACGCCGGTCTTGGTGTAGAAGCCGGGAATGCCCGCCCCGCCGGCGCGCATCCGCTCGGCCAGGGTGCCCTGGGGGCAGAATTCAACTTCCAGCTCACCCGACAAGTACTGGCGCTCGAACTCCTTGTTCTCACCCACGTAGCTCGAGACCATCTTCTTCACCTGCCGCGTGCGCAGCAGCTTGCCGATGCCTTCGTTATCGATCCCGGCGTTGTTCGAATAGAAGGTCAGGCCGCTCACGCCGCTGTCACGGACCGCATCGAGCAGCCGCTCCGGAATGCCGCAGAGGCCAAAGCCGCCACAGGCAATGTGGAGGTCGTTCTTCAGCAGCCCGTCAAGCGCAGCCGCCGCATCAGGATAAAGCTTGTTCATTCCCGCTCCCCGCTGGAAAAAGCGCGTTTCCGCTACGGCCAAAGGGCGGCTGGCGCAATTGCAAGCCGCGCCGTTACGGTTGCGTGGAATGCACCGGTCAGCTGATCAGGTCCAGCCCCAGCAATGCACCAAGATCGGCCAGAGCCTGTTCGCCGCTGGTCACCTTGATCGCCGCCATGCCGAGCTGCGCCGCCGGTTTGCAGTTGATCCCCAGGTCATCGAGATAGACGCAGACGTCTGGCCCCAGTCCCAGGTGCTCGCACATCATCTGGTAGATCCGCGGATCGGGCTTGCGCACCCCGGCCTTGGAGCTTTCGATCACGTGTTCGAACCGGGCGAAGACCTGCTCGTAGGCATCGGACCGGTCACCGCTGCGGGCCATGCCGGCGCCGTGGCCGGTGGGCACATTGTTGGTGATGCAGGCCAGACGGTAGTCGGCTGCCTTCAGGCGGTCGAGCGCGGTGACCATCGCCGGGCGGATCGATCCCGAGAGGACCGCCAGGACCGAGGCCCCGTCCAGTTCATGCCCGGCCGCCTTGGCTTCGGCGGCGAACCTGTCGTTGAACTCAGCCGCGCTGATCGCGGCGCGCTCGAACAGCGCCCAGGCGTTGCTATCCGGGTTGGTGGCATTGACGGTGCGGACGAAATCGCGCGGCAGGCCGCGTTCTTCCTCCAGCCGGTTGAACGCTTCGAACGGACTGGCGGTGATCACGCCGCCAAAATCAAAGATCACGGCTTCGAAACTGCCTGCCATTTTCGGACTTTCCCTCATGCTCGGACCGTTTCGCAGTGGCCGAACCGGGCGCGCGGCGCAAGTCGCGCGATTTGACCGGGATCATGGACGGATATTCGCAAGTGGCTCAACCTCTGCACATGAAAGGAGAGAGGTAATGCGCTCAATTCTTGTTCAAGGGGGACGCGATGCCGGGATGGGCGCGCGGCTGGATACCGCGATGGACCTTGCCCGCGCCCATAATGGGCACCTGACCGTGCTGGTCGATACGCCGGTCGACAAATACGTCACGATCGATCCCTATGGCGGAGCAATCCTGGCCCGTGAGGCGCTGGAAAACGCGCTCAAGGAAGACGATGCCCTGGCGGCGGCCTTTGGCGAACGGCTGGCGCGCGATGACGTACCATTCGATGTTGCCCAGTCCGAGCTGCCGCAGATCGATGCCCTGGCCCGCTGCGGCGATCTGACCGACCTGGTGGTGGTCTCGCGCAGCAGTGGCCTCGCCGGGGACCTGGCGCTCAGCGCGTCCTGCCCGGTTCTGGCCTTGCCCGATGACGTTCCGCTCAAGCTGCCGCTGGGTACGGTCTGCATTGCCTGGGACGGTGGCACCGAAGCGGCGCGCGCCATGAAGGCCGCCGTCCCGCTGCTGGCGGGCGCCAGCGATGTGCGGGTGCTGACCGTTGCAGTCGACAAGCCAGAGGGCTTCCCGCCGACCGAGGCGCTGCGCTATCTTGCGCGGCACGGTATCAGGGCGGAGCTGACCGAACTGACCCGCGGAAATTCGGTGGAAGAGACGCTCGCCAGCGAAGTACGGCGCACCCGCGCGCAACTCGTGGTGATGGGGGCCTACAGCCACAGCCGCCTGCGCGAATTCCTGTTCGGCGGGGTAACCCGGTTCTTCCTGGACGAGCTGACCGCGCCGCCCTTGCTGATTGCCCACTGATGGTGCGGCGCAGCATTAAGGCCCAGGTTGCCAGCGGGCCGCAACCTGTCATTTGTGCTGGGGTTACGTAAACAGTCAGGGATTCCGGGCCCTTGCTGCAAACTGAACGTATGTTGCAAATTGCGCAACAAGCGATGCCCTTTTCGCACTTGCACAAAATGCGGCACTGCACCATTTAGAACCTGCCTTTCAGGCATCCTCTCCCAAAACTTTCAAAGGCCCGGTCGGCAACGACCGGGCCTCTCTTTTTTCCGGTTCGGGCGAACTCCTTGCCCGGAACCGTACCCTTTGCATTCCGGTTTCGAGTCCCTAGCTTAACCCTTGTCCGGTCCCCTGGGGCCGCAACCAGGATGGGACCATGGCCGACAAGGATCCAGCAAGCGATACGGCTGATGCCGGCACTCGCGCCGTCAGGCTGCAGGTGGCCGCCGCGCGTCAGGAAGAGAGCGGGCAGGGCATTGCCCGCCTGCCCAAGGCGACCATGGGCCGGCTCGGCATTACCGAGGGCGACATCGTCTCGATCGGGGGCAAGCGCTCGACCGCGGCGCGCGCGGTCCTCGCCTATGCCGAGGACGAGGGGCTGGAAGTGATCCGGCTCGATGGTCTGCAGCGCGCCAATGCCGGGGTCGGTTCGGGTGATCACGTCCAGGTCGATCGGGCGGAGAGTCGTCCGGCGGCCCGCGTGGTCTTTGCCCCGGCGCAGCAGGACATGCGGCTGCAAGGCCCGGGACAAGCGCTGAAGCGCAACTTCTTCGG
>JAJTFU010000205.1 GCA_021299075.1 Novosphingobium sp.
CGCTGGATGAATTCGAAGAACACCGGGCCGATCATGGCCTGGCTGAAGATCTGCAGCAGCAGGCGCGGATCATCGTTCTCGGTCGACCCGTCGAGCAGGATGCCGCGCCGCTGCAGCTCGCCCACAGGCTCGCCATGACCGGGCAGACGCTCGTCGAGCATCTCGTAATAGGTCGCCGGCGGTGCGGGCGCGAAGGGCGTGCCCAGCGCGGCGAGCCGGTCCCACACGGCGTAGAGATCGTCGCAGGCAAAGGCGATGTGCTGGATCCCCTCGCCGTTATAGGCGCGCAGGTATTCCTCGATCTGGCCGCCGCCACCGGCGCCTTCCTCGTTGAGCGGAATGCGGATCTTGCCGTCGGGCGCGGTCATCGCCTTGCTGGTCAGGCCGGTGTACTCGCCCTTGATGTCGAAATAGCGGATCTCACGGAAGCCGGCGATCCGCTCATAGAAGGCGGCCCAGTGGGCCATGCGCCCGCCATAGACGTTGTGGGTCAGGTGATCGATCAGCTGAAGGCCGGTGCCGACCGGGTGGCGATCGACGCCTGCATGGTAGACGAAATCGATGTCATAGATCGAAAGGTCCGCGCCATAGCGGTCGATCAGATAGATCATCGATCCGCCGATCCCGCGGAAGGCCGGCAGGCGCAGTTCCATCACCCCGGTGCGACTTTTGACCGGCTCGGCCCCGCGCTCGATCGCCTCGGCATAGGCCTTGGCCGCATCGCGCACCCGCCAGCCCATCCCGCAAGCCGAAGGGCCATGTTCCTGGGCGAAGTACCAGGCCGGGCTCTTCGGCTCGTAATTGGCGATCAGATTGATATCGCCCTGGCGCCACAGCTGGACGTCCTTGGAGCGGTGGCGGGCAATCTCGGTAAAGCCCATGGCGGCAAAGACCGGCTCCAGCACGCCCTTTTCCGGCGCGCAGAACTCGACGAATTCGAACCCGTCCAGGCCCAGCGGGTTTTCGAAAAGGTCGGCCATGGCGGTCGTGCTCCTGTCGCGAATTTCGGTTTCAGTTGAAACTAAATGCGCGCGTGACCGGAGTCAAGGATTCGTCAGACCGAAACCTCCGTCAGAACCGCGGCATCTGCTGGCTGGCGCAGTGGAACGAGCCACCGCCGGCGAGGACCGCATCGGCCAGCACGCCAACCACCGCCCGGTCCGGAAACAGCGCCTGAATCGCCGCGACGCCATCATCGTCGTGGCGGGTGCCATAGATCGGCACGACCACGACATTGCTGGTCACGGCGAAGTTCATATAGCTCGCCGGCTCGATCCGCCCGCCTTCGCTTGTCACCCGGCCCGGCGACGGCACTTCGGCGACTTTCAAGCCAAATGCCTCCGCCCGTGCCTTCGCATCGGCATAGATCGCGGCATTGGGATCATCGGCCCCGCTGGGGCGCGGGACAGCCAGCACGCCGGGCGCAACGAACCGCGCGAGGTTGTCGACGTGGCCATCGGTGTGATCGTTGATCAGGCCATCACCCAGCCACAGCACCCGGTCAAAACCCAGATCGCGGGCCAGCCGTGCCTCCAGGTCGGCGCGCACGAGCTGCGGGTTGCGGTTGGGATTGAGCAGGCACTGCTCGGTCGTCGCGACAAGGCCCGTGCCATCGCAATCGAGCGCCCCGCCCTCGAGGATCCAGTCGGCCGTGGCGACGGGCAGGCCCGCGCTTTCCGCCAGCTCCGCGCCAATCTCCTGATCGCCGTCCATCAAGTACTTGCCGCCCCAGCCGTTGAAGCCGAAGCGCTGGCCCAGCGCCGCGCCATCGCGCTGCACCACCAGCGGGCCGGTATCGCGCAGCCAGACATCGCCATAGCGGCGCGTCTCCAGCTTTACCGCCGCGCTGCACAGCGCGCTGGCGCGGGCGTGGTTGGCCGCGTCGCGCACGATCAGCCGCACTTCCTGCCCGCTCTCGGCAACGGCATTGGCAAAGGCCGCGATCTGCTCCTGCGCGCGGCCAAGGAAGCCCGGCCATTCGACCGGATCGTGCGGAAAGCCGATCCAGATCCAGTCCTGCGGATGCCATTCGGGCGGCATCCACACGTTCGGGCTAGCCATTACTTCCCGCCCTTCCGGCTCTGATCACGGATCGCGCGGAACTCGTCGGTCGGGTGCCAGTTGGGCCAGTCGCTGGTCATCGCCAGGCTGCGGCCCAGGCGAAAGAACAGTTCGCCATCCTGCAGCATCCCCGACCAATCCCAGTTCGGATCGAACTCGTCCTCCGGCCCGTGATAAGCCTCTTCGTTATAGCGCTTGGCCGCCGCTTCGCCCGCCGCCTTGCCGCCATTCACCCAGTCATTGCCGCGGCCGAGGTTGAACATCGGCACGCCGCGCTTGGCAAAGCTGAAGTGGTCGGAGCGGTAATAGTAGCCGCGCTCGATGTCGCTCTCGGGCGACTGGGTCAGACCCATCGCCTTAGTGACGGCGCCCACGTAGCGGGTCAGCTCGCTCTTGTCCCCACCGACCACCTGGAAATCGCGCGAGGGTGAACCGGGCGAAAGCGCATCCATGTTCACCCCGCCGACTGTCTTGGCCAGCGGATAGACCGGGTTGGCGGCGTAGTATTTACTGCCGAGCAGACCCGATTCCTCCAGCGTTACCGCCCGGAAGACCTGGCTGCGATCGGCCGGGCCGGCCTTGACATTGGCTTCGGCAATAGCGGCGAGCATGGCCGTGCCGGTGGCATTGTCGACCGCGCCATTGCAGATGTCATCGCCCTTTGCGTTGGCCTTGCAGCGACCCAGGTGATCCCAGTGGGCGGTGTAGAGCACGTATTCATCGGGCCGCTTCTTGCCCGGCAGCAAGCCGATCACGTTCTTCGACATGGCGGTGCGCAGGGTATTGTCGAAGTTCATGGTGGCCTTCAGGCCCAGCGGCACGGGCTTGAAGCCCTTCTGCTTGGCTGCGGCAGTCAGCTGGGTCAGGTCCCGACCCGCCGCCTTGAGGATCGCTTCGGCGACGCCCTTCTGGATCCAGCCGTTCGCCTCGGTCTGGTCCATGCCCTTGTTGGCCTTCTGAACGAAGTACTGTGCCCCGGTCCACGAGCTTTCGACCACGTTCCAGCCATAGGCTGCCGGGAAGGTATCGTGGACGATCAGCGCGGCGCGAGCACCCTGCCTTGCCGCTTCTTCGAACTTGTAGGTCCAGCGGCCGTAATAGGTCATCCGCCGGCCCTTGAAGGGCCCGTCCTCGGTGGCGGTTTCATAGTCCGGGTCGTTGACCAGGATCACTGCGACCTTCCCCTTCATGTCCACGCCGGCATAGTCGTTCCAGCCGAGTTCCGGGGCGTTGATCCCGTAGCCAACGAAGACCAACTCGGCATCCGCAATCGCAGTCCGGTCAATCGCGCGATAGGACCCGGCGACGAAATCCTTGCCCGGCGCGAACAGCATGGTGCTTGCGCGCCCGGTGATCGCCAGGCCAGCCATGTTGCTGGCGGTGATCTCCACGGTCGGCACGTCCTGCGTCCACGAACCCTTGTTGCCAGGTTGCAGGCCCGCCGCCTTGAACCGCTCGATCAGGTAGGCAACGGTCTTCACCATTTCCGCCAGGGCCGGCTGGTTGAGCGCAACCGGCGCGACCACCGGCACCGGGGCGGGCTTGGCCTGGGCGGCCGCAGGAATGGCGAGGGTGGCGAGCAGGAGGGCGCGGAGCTTCATCTGCGGGGTAACCTTTCGGAGCATCTGTTTGGTCCGCCGATTGACAGAGCGGCGCCCCCTCCGCAAGCACAGCGATGATGAACGGCGACTGGACCCACGCCCTGGCGCGCGCCCGCGACCACGCCCCCTTCCTGGAGCGCGGACTGGCGCGGCTGCCCGAGCTGGCGGCGCTGATGGCGGCGGGCGACGGCGAAGCTGCGCTGGCCTGGGCCAAGGCAGCGGGCGAAGGGGCACCCTCGATCGGATCGGCCTTGCGGCGCGAAAAGCTCGCGCTGGCCGTTGCCTTGGCCGTGGGCGACCTGGCCGGGGCCTTCCCGCTGCTGCGGGTGACGGGCGAGCTCTCCGCCTTTGCCGACCGCGCGCTTGACGCCGCGATTGCCGAGGCGATCCAGCGGCGCGTGCCCGATGCCGAACCGGCCGGTTTCCTGGCGCTCGCGCTTGGCAAGCACGGCGCGCAGGAGCTCAACTACAGCTCCGACATCGATCCGATCCTGCTCTACGACCCCGCCCTGCTCCCGCGGCGCGAGCGCGATGAACCCGGCGAGGCGGCGCAGCGTGTGGCGCGGAGCCTGATGGAGCTGATGAGCCACGTCGACGAGGAGGGCTATGTCTTCCGTGTCGACCTGCGGCTGCGCCCGGCGAGCGAAGTCAGCCCGCTGGCGATTCCGATTGGCGGAGCGCTCACGCACTACGAAAGCTCCGCGCTCGCGTGGGAACGCGCCGCCTTCATCCGGGCGCGCGCCTGCGCCGGCGACATTGCTGCGGGCGAGAACTTCCTTGCCGCCATCCGGCCGTTCGTCTGGCGCAAGAGCCTGGATTTCGGCGCGATCGCCGAGGTCGGTCGGCTGACCGGACGGATCCGCGCCAATCACCACGGGGCCAAGGCTCCCGGCCCCGGATTTGACCTCAAGAAGGGCCGCGGCGGGATCCGCGAGGTCGAATTCTTCGCCCAGATCCACCAGTTGATCCACGGCGGCCGCAATCCATCGCTCCGCCTGCGCGGCACCCGGGCCAGCCTCGATGCCCTGGCCGAGGCGGGCATCATCGAGGCCGGCGATGCCGCGCTGCTGGGCCAGAGCTATGACCGGCTGCGGGTGGTCGAGCACCGCCTGCAGATGGTGGCCGACCAGCAGACCCACAGCCTGCCGCTCGATCCGGCCGCGCTCGACATTGTCGCGCAGCTCGATGGCCTGACTGACGGCGGCGCGCTGGTGGCCGAACTGGCCGAGATTACCGAGGCAGTCGGCCAGCGCTATGACCGGCTGGTGGCCGAGCATGCGGGCGAGCAGACCAGCGTCGCAGTCTCCGCGCCGCGCAGCGGTGCGGCGCTGGCGGCCGAGATCGAGCGGCTCGGCTTTCCGGAGCCCGAAGCGCTGGCCACGCGGATCGAGGGCTGGCGCAGCGGCAAGCTGCGGGTGCTGCGCAGCGAGGAGGCGCGGGCGGCCTTCGATGCGGTCCAGCCGCGCCTGCTCGCGGCCTTTGCCGCCGCGCCTGAGCCGCTCCACGCGCTGCTGCGGTGGGAGCAATTGCTGACAGGCCTGCCCAGCGCGGTGAACCTGTTCCGCCTGCTGGAGGCACGGCCCGGCCTTGCCGATCTGGTCGCGCGGGTGCTGTGCATGGCCCCGCCGCTGGCCGATGCCCTGGCGCGGCGGGCCGACCTGCTGGACCCGCTGATTGATGCCAGCGCCTTTGACCTGCCGGGTTCGGCGCAGGATCTGGCCGAGGTCATGGCGCGCGGCGAAGTTGGGGACGATTACGAAACGCTGCTCGGCCGGGTGCGGCGCAAGGTGGGCGAAATCCGCTTTGCCTTGGGCGTTCAGCTGATCGAGGGCACCCGCGATCCGATGGAGATCGGCGCGGCGCTCTGCCGGGTGGCCGAAGCCGCGATCCGGGTCCTCACCGACGCTGCTACTGCCGAGTTCGAGCGCATCCATGGTCAGGTGCCGGGGGGCGAACTGCTGATCGTCGGTTATGGCCGGCTCGGCGGCGGGGTGCTGACCCATGCCTCCGACCTCGACGTCGTCTTCCTGTTTACCGGCGATCATGCCGCGGAAAGCGATGGCGGCCGGCCGCTGGGCGCGACGCTCTATTTCAACCGGCTGGCGCAGCGGGTGATTGCAGCGCTGTCGGTCCCGACCGCCGAGGGCGCGCTATACGAGGTTGATACCCGGCTGCGACCGTCGGGCGCGCAGGGGCCGATCTCGGTCAGCCTGGAAGCCTTCGAGCGCTACCAGCGCGAGAATGCCTGGACCTGGGAGCATATGGCGCTGGCCCGCGCGCGGGTGCTCCATGGCTCAAATGCCGCCCAAGCCGGACTCGACGGCATCATTCGCGGTGTGCTGAAAATGGACCGCGATCCCGCCAAGCTGCGCGCCGATGTGCTGGAAATGCGGGCGACCATGGCGCAGCACAAGCCGGCCAAGGGCCCGCTCGATGTGAAGCTGGCGCGCGGCGGGCTGGTCGATGCGGAATTCATCGTCCACTACCTGCAACTGCGCGATCATGTCGCGCTGGAGCCGTCGATCCCGGTCGCGCTGGCGGGTCTGATCGCGGCGGGCAAGCTCGATCCGGCAATCCGCACGGCGCACCGCACGCTTGCCCGCTTCCTGATCGCCTCGCGGCTGCTGGCACCCGATGGGACCGAGCCGGACCCCGGTGCAAGGGCCGTACTTGCCAGCGCCTGCGAATGCGACGACTGGCGCTGTCTGATCGAGAAACTGACCGAATCGCGCCGCACCGTGGCTGATGCCTGGGCTGCTACATTCGGCGAGACCCTGGAGATCGCGTGATGACCATTGCCCCCGGTGACAGCCTGCCCGACGTGGCCCTGACCCGTCCCGATGGGAGCACCGTGCGCCCGACCGACTTTGCCGGGCAGAAGCTGGTGCTGTTCTTCTATCCCAAGGATGATACCCCCGGGTGCACGACGGAAAACCGCGATTTTTCGGCCCTGTCCGGCGATTTTGCCAAGGCCGGCACGGCGCTCCTGGGGATCAGCAAGGACCCGCCCAAGAAGCACGAGAAGTTCATTGCCAAGCATGGTCTGACCGCGCCGCTGGCCAG
>JAJTFU010000025.1 GCA_021299075.1 Novosphingobium sp.
TCCTTTGCGCGGATCTGCTACGCAGACGCGCTCGACTGGGCGCGGCAACGCGAGACTTTTGGCAAGCCGCTGATCACCAACCAGGTGATCCGCCACAAGCTGGCCGACATGGTCCGCCGCATTTCCGCCACTCAGGCTTGGATCGACCACTGCGCCTGGACCGTGCTGAACGACTGCGCCTTTCCGGGCGACTTTGCCCTGCTCAAGGTCCAGGCGACGCAGACCATGGAATTCTGCGCCCGCGAGGCCTGCCAGATCCTGGGCGGCGCCAGCTTCGTGCGCGGCAGCCGGATTGAGCGGATCTACCGCGAGGTCCGGGTGATGGCGATCGGCGGGGGGAGCGAAGAGATCATGTTCGATCTCGCCAGCCGCCAATACCGGTTCTGAAAAAGGCTTGCCATTTCAGCGTGTGAGGCGTTCACTCCGCCCACGGGGCCGCACACCTCGCGGACCCCGCAAAGGGGGAGAATATCATGACCGCATATGCTGCGCCGCTTGGGCGGCTCCTGCTTTCGCTGATCTTCATTCTGGGTGGGGCCAGCAAGTTTGGCAACCTCGCCGGGACCGGGGCCTATATGGAAACCGTGGGCCTGCCCGCGATCCTGGCCGGGCCGGCCGCCGCGTTTGAACTGGTCGCCGGTCTGGCGATCCTGCTCGGCTGGCAGACCCGGCTGGTCGCGCTGCTGCTGGCCGGCTTTTGCATTGTCACCGCCGCTCTGTTCCACAGCAACTTTGCCGACCAGATTCAGATGATCATGTTCATGAAGAACCTCGGGCTGGCTGGCGGTTTCCTGACGCTCTACGTCCACGGTGCGGGCGGGATGAGCCTGGATTCGCGCAAGGCGGGTTAGGCGCAGCGAGAACGGCATCGCAATTCATTGACTATTCATTCCTAGAGCATCACTCTATTTTCATCGAGAAAGGGAGTGGGTGTCATGAATTCGAAGTTCGCCATGCCGGTCGCGCTCGCGGCTCTGACCATCTCGGCCGGGCCGTTGGCCGCCGATGAAACCCAGCTGGGTGCGACGGTCATGCTGTTGGAAATAGAAAAGCAGATCCCGCCGAGCAATCTTGGCCTCAAGAACGCGTCGCCATCAAAGCTTGCCAGGAAGCGCGATCTTGTCGTCACGGGCGAGAGTCCGCAATTCACTGTCGCAGCCAAGGCCTATTGCAAGGAGGGTGCGACTCTCACTGCAGTGCAGGTGTTCATGGGCAAGGTGGAAATCACCGGCCAGCAGGCGATCCCGATGGCCAGCTATGGCCAATCGGCCAAGCGGGTCGACATCGCCGGGCAGAGAGGGGCGCGGATCGACATTCCTGTTACGGTCAACGTCGCCCGCCGGGCCGGCAATTCACTGGTCGAACTGGGCTTCAACCCGGCGAAGGTCTATGAAAAGAAGCTCGCGGACTATGTCGCCAAGGGCAATACAGCGGCCGAATATCTGCGCGAAACCCAGGCCTTCGACATGGATACGACTGTGACCCTGGTCGCTTGGTGCAAGATGGGATCAGGCAATTCGGTGCTCTCAGGCAAGACCTATCCCGGCGCAGTGTCGCACAAGGTGCCGGTGACGATCCTCTACAACGGGGATCCGGCGATCGTCGATGGACCAGCGCCGCGTGCGACAAGCACGACCCGCAAGGCGCCAGCCGCTCCGCCGGTAAAATAGGTTCGACATCGCCACCGATCTGTGCCCTTCTTGGCCCGAACCCGAACCTCGGATTCGGGCCAGAGGAGAGCATTGATGACAGCCAAGGCTGACCGTCCCTACGATATCGTGGTCTATGGCGCGACCGGGTACACTGGCCGCCTCGTCGCCGAATATCTGGCGCATCATTACCAGGGTAAGGGCCCGAAATGGGCGATGGCGGGCCGCTCGGCGGAGAAGCTGGCCGAGGTGCGCGACCTGATCGGTGCGCCGGCCGATACGCCGCTGGTGGTCGCCAACTCGGACGATCCCGCCAGCATGAAGGCCCTGGCCGAAAGCACCCGCGTTGTCGTCACCACGGTCGGCCCCTATCAGCTCTATGGCGAACCGCTGCTGAAGGCCTGCGTCGCCGCCGGCACCGACTATGCCGACCTCTGCGGCGAACCCGGCTGGATGCGCGAAATGATCGACGCCTACCATGAACAGGCCAAGGCAAGCGGCGCACGGATCGCTTTCTCCTCAGGCTTCGATTCGATCCCCTTCGATCTCGGCGTCTTCATGCTGCAGCAGGAAGCCAAGGCCCGCTTCGGCAGCCCGGCACCGCGCGTAAAGGGCCGGGTCCGGGCGATGCAGGGCACCTTCTCGGGCGGCACGGCGGCGAGCCTCACCGAAACGATGAAGGCCGTGGCCAGGAAGCCCAGCCTGATCCCGATCCTGCAAAGCCCCTTCGGCCTGACCCCGGGTTTCGAAGGGCCGAGCCAGCCGATGGGCCTGTTGCCCGAATATGACGACAAGCTTGGCAAGTGGGCGGCGCCGTTCATCATGGCGACGATCAACACCAAGAATGTCCACCGCACCAACTTCTTGCTTGGCCATCCCTATGGCGCCGACTTCAAGTATGACGAGATGATGCTGACCAGCCCGGGCGAACTGGGCGAAAAGGCGGCCCATGCGGTGGCCGAGATGCTCAAGAACCCGTTCGGGGCCAAGCCGCCCAAGCCGGGTGAGGGGCCGACGCCGGAAGAGCGCGAGAACGGCTTCTACGACGTGCTGTTCGTTGGCGAATGGCCCGAAGGGACCGAGCTGCGCTATGGCGTCAAGGGTCGCTATGATCCGGGTTATGGCTCAACCAGCCGGATGATCGCCGAGACCGGGATTGCCCTGCTCGATTGCACGGCACCGGGCGGGATTGCCACGCCGGGCGCACTCTTGGGCGAGGCGCTGGTGGGGCGCCTCCAGGACCACGCCGAGATCACCTTCGCGGTAGAGGAATGACCGAAACCCTCGCGCCGCTCCCCCCCGAGGAGAGCGAGTGGACCATCGGCTGGCGCATCGTACTCGGCTGCGCGCTGGGCGCGGGCGCGGGGATTGTGCTGCTGTTCTTTACCTTCAACATGTTCGTCCTGCCGCTGTCGCAGGAACTGGGGGTGACGCGCGGTGACATCGGCTCGATCCAGGCGCTGATCGTCACCGGAGCACTGGGGGCGATAGTGATCGGCCGGGCGGTCGACCGCTTGGGGTTCAAGCCGGTCTATCTGACCTGCGCGAGCATTGTCATCCTGGGGCAAGTCACGTCGGTCCTGTTCGCCTCGACCCTCACGCATATGGCGATTTCCATCGTGGTGCTGGGCTTCTTCGGGGTTGGCACGACTGCCGTGGTGCTGACCCGGCCGGTCAACGCCCACTTCACCCAGTACCGCGGCCGGGCCCTGGGGCTGATGGCGACCGGGGTTTCGATCTTCGCGATCGTGGCCCCGCTGCTGCTGGAGCCGATCATTGCCAATTATGGGTGGCGCGGGGGCTTCCTGGCCCTGTCGGGTTTCATGGCGTTGGTGGGCATCCCGTCAGTGCTGTTCGTCGTGCCGGCGAGCCCGGCGCGGACGCATGGCGCGGGCGCGCCGCACGAGCCAGCCGACTGGTCCTTCCTCAAGACCCGCGACTTCCAGCTGATGGCGGCCAGCATCATCGCCATGGGCCTGGCCACGGCCGGCTTTGTCGGCCAGCTCTCGCCGATCATCCAGGAAGAAGGTTTCGACGCGGCGACCGGCGCGCTGGCCGTGTCGGTCTTTGCCGCCGGGCAATTTGTCGGACGGCTTGGCGGCGGCTGGCTGCTCGACCATTTCCGGCCCCAGACCGTCGCGCTGGTCTTCACGGTCATTCCCGGCAGCGGCTTCCTGCTGCTGCTGCTCACCGATCAGCTGTTCTGGGCCGCGATCCTGGCGGCGGCGATGATCGGGCTGCAGCAGGGGGTGGAACTGGACCTCTTCGCCTATTTCGTCGCCCGGCGCTTTCCGATCGCTCAGTACGGCACGATCTATGGCGCACTCCACGGCTTCAGCTGGATCGGCAATGCCACCGGCATCATCGGCGTCGGCCTGCTCCACGACTCGCTCGGCAGTTACAGCCTTGCGCAGGGCCTCGGCATGGCCGCACTGACGCTGGGCGCGATCCTCGTCTGGGCCGTACGCTTGCCGCCGCTAGCCTCCGCGCCGGAGCAGCTCCGCGCTGGCTGAGGCATAGCCCGCTGCATCCTTGGCCGACAGGCCCAGGCCGGTCAGCGCCAGCACCAGCATCTCTTCCAGTCGCCGGGCTCCTTCAGTCCGGTCGATCCGGCGTTCGAGTGCATTGGCGATCAACACCTGGCACAGGCCGAGCCAGAAGCGCGTGCCGCTTTGCGCTGCCTCGCCGCGCAGGCGGCCTGTCGCCACGGCCGCGTTTATGTCGGCAAGGATCCCCTGGTTCAGCGGATTGTCGCGCAGGGTGGACTGCCCGACGTTGCGCAGCATGATCGCGGTCTTGCGCGGCTCGTCGAAGGCATAGGCCAGGCCCGTGCGCATGCCCCCGGCCAATCGGGCGAATGGATCGGAGACACCAGCGTTGGCCGCGCCAATCCGCGCTTCCAATTCGGCCCGAATTTCCGCGCCGACCGCCTGCCCGAAGGCTGCCTTGTCGGCAAAGTGGTTGAAGAAGCTGCCCTTCGCCACCCCCGCCCGGCCAACGATCTCGTCGATTGCCAGGGCGTCGATCGGGCGCTCCGCCAGCAGTTCCAGCCCGGCATCGACCAGCGCGCGATAGGTCCGCTGGGCGCGGGGATTGGCGGGAACAGCAGTCATGGTCGGAACCTACTTGACCAGATGGTCACTTGTCAATAACCTGACCAAATAGTCAATTCGTGATTCGGGCCGAAGGAGAGCCCGGCGCGGGAGAGGATGCCCATGAGCACGATCCGCATCGAGGACATTGCCCACGTGCGCTACGCCGCGCCCGATCTGGCGGCGATGCGAGCCTTCCTCGAGGATTTCGGGATGGATTGCTTCGAGGAAGGCGGACGGCTCTATGGTCGCGGTGCCGACGGGCGACCGTTTGTCCATGTGACCGAACCGGGCGAGGCCAGGTTCCTTGCAGTTGGCTTCCGGGCCGAGACCGTGGCCGACCTTGAAAAGCTGGCCGCCAGCGAAGGTGTGCCGGTCGAGGACCTCAACGAACCCGGTGGCGGCAAGATCGTCCGCCTGACCGATCCCGATGGCTACCGGGTGGAGGTTGTCACCGGGCAGGCCAAGCAAGAAGGCCTGGCGCTTTCCGCCGACCAGTTGGTCAACACGGCTTCCGCCAAGCCCCGTTTCCGCCAGACCGTGCGGCTTGAGGCCAGGCCGGCCCATGTGAAGCGGATCGGCCATGCCGTGCTCAAGGTCCGCGATTTCCGGACATCGGAGCGGTGGTACAAGGACCGCTTCGGCTTCATCACCTCGGACGAGGTCGAGGCGGCGGCGGACGTCCCGCTGGGCGCCTTCATGCGCTGTGATCGGGGCGACAAGCCGGCCGATCACCACACCCTGTTCCTGGCGCAATTGCCAGGCGAACTCGGCATCCTTCACGCTGCCTTCGAAGTCGCCAATCTGGATGACCTGATGCTGGGCCACCAGCATCTCAAGGCGAAGAAGCGCGAGGCGGCCTGGGGCGTCGGCCGCCACATCATGGGCAGCCAGATCTTCGACTACTGGAAGGACCCTTTCGGCAACGAGCTGGAGCACTGGACCGACGGCGACCTGTTCACCGCCGCCGACCCGCCGCAAAAGCAGCCGATGAGCGCGCTGCTGGCGGTGCAGTGGGGCGCCCCGCATCCGATGTTTGCCGGCAAGCTGGCTCCGCCGCCCGGCCTCGTCTCGTTCTTCATGGCCCTGCGCCTGCGCGTGCTCGGCCTGTTTCGCGCCAAACCCAAAGGAACGCCTGCATGAAGCTTTGCACCTATACCGCAGATGGCCAGACCCGCACCGGGATCGTGGTCGATGGCGCCGTGATCGACAGCGGCGTTCCGGGCACGATGATCGACCTGATCCGCGACTGGGACGCCCTGAAACCAGAGCTGGAGGCGCGCGCCGCGGCCGGTGGCGGGGTGCCGCTGGCTTCGGTCAAGCTCGAAGCCCCGGTCCAGCGCCCGGGCAAGATCTGGGCAATCGGCCTCAACTATGCGGATCATATTGCCGAATCCAACATGGCCACACCCGAGCGGCAGGTATGGTTCACCAAGGCCGTCACCTCGATCAATGCGCCCTATGATCCGATCGAGATCGCGAAAGGCACTTTCACAGCCGATTACGAGGTAGAGCTGGTTGCCGTGATCGGCCAGGGCGGCAAGCATGTCAGCGCGGCGGACGCTCCGGCCGCGATCTTCGGCTATTGCGTCGGCAACGATGTGACTGAACGGATGTGGCAGCACGCCGGACCGCAGTGGTCGCTCGGCAAGAGCTTTGACACCCATGCGCCGATCGGCCCCTGGATCGTCACCGCCGATGAGCTTGGCGATCCGCACCAGCTCGGCCTGCGCTGCTTCGTCAATGGCGAGAAGCGGCAGGATTCGAATACCCGGCACCTGGTCTTCGACATCTGGCAGCAGGTTGAGCACCTCTCGACTGGCATGACGCTGGAACCGGGCGACGTGATCTTCACCGGCACGCCCGGCGGCGTTGGCGCAGCGATGGACCCGCGCCAGTTCCTGAAGGCGGGCGATGTGGTCCGCTGCGAGATCGACGGGCTCGGCCACATCGAGGGCACCATGGTGGCGGAAGGCTGAGGCGATGCGGCTCCTGATCATCGGGGCAACCGGCAACAGTGGGCTGGCAATGACGAAAATGGCGCTGGCGCGCGGACATCAGGTCACTGCCTATGTCCGAAGCGCTGAAAAGCTGGAGTCCCTGTTGGGCGCGCAAGCTGTTCCGGGGCTGGCAATCCGGACGGGCACCCTTGCTGATCACTCCGCGCTGGCCCAGGCTATGGCGGGCCAGGACGCGGTTATCAACGCCGCCGGGAATGCCACTACCGATCCGGACTACGTGCCAATGGTTCAATCCTTGATTGGCCTTGCCGAAGCGGCACTGGGCGCTGGCGGGCGGCTCTGGCTGTTCGGCGGAGCGGCTGCGCTCGACGTGCCGGGATTCCAGCAGCGGGCGGCCGACCTGCCGGTGATCCCGAAAGTCTACAAGCAGCATGTCCATACCTTGGCGCGCGTTTCGGCAACCGCGCTGGACTGGTCGATGCTCTGCCCCGGACCCATGGTTCCGGCGCCGTCCGGCCAGCCCACTGAAGGGCTCAGGGTCAGTGCCGACTGCTGGCCGGTGGAAGGCCCTGCTCCGGGCGGACTGTTCAAGACCCTCCGCATCCTGAGGGCTTTCAAGCAGCGCATGCCAGAGATGATAGTGACCTATGAGGATGCCGCGCGGGTCATCCTCGACAACCTGACACCGGGCGGACCTTTCGCGCGCAAGCGGGTCGGCCTCGCCCTGCCAGTTGGGCAAACGGGTGCCAAGCCGGGGGGCTTTTGATCATGCCGCAGCACCAGGACGACATCTGCGATGTCCTGATTGCCGGTGGCGGGCCGACCGGCGTGACCCTGGCTGTGCTGCTCGCCAAGCGCGGGGTCTCGGTCATCGTCGCCGAGAAGGAGGCGGACATCTATCCGCTGCCCCGCGCCGCCCACATCGACCACGAAGGCATGCGGATCCTGCAGGAGGCCGGCGTGGCCGAGGCGGTGATGCAGACCGCGCGCCGCGCCAATCGCTATGACTTCCTCAATGCCAAGGGCGAGGTTCTGCTGCGCTTCGAAGGTGCCGGACAGATCGGCCCCGGCGGCTGGCCGGCAGCCAACATGATCCATCAGCCCAGTGTCGAGGCCGAACTGCGGCGGGCGCTCGCCGCGCAGCCGACAGCCCAGCTGCACAACCGCTGGGAACTGAAGTCTTTCACCGACGACGGCGCAGGCGTGACGGCGCAGATCAGCACGCCTGATGGCGAGCGGACCATCCGCGCCCGCTACCTCGTCGGCGCAGACGGCGCGCGCAGCCCGGTGCGCGAGGCGGCCGGGATCGCTTTTGATGATCTCAATTTCGAGGAACCCTGGCTGGTCGTCGACGTGCTGGTCGATGACTATTCCCGGCTTCCGACCGAGAACCTCCAGATCTGCAACCCCAAGCGCCCCACCACCTGCGTGCTGATGGGCGAAGGCCGGCACCGCTGGGAGTTCATGATCAAGCCGGGGGAGACGCCGGAGCAGGTCAGCGACGACGCCTTCATCGAAAAGTTGCTGGAGCCCTGGGACGTCAAGGGTGCAGTGCGGCTGGAGCGCAAGGCGGTCTATACCTTCCGCGCCCGGATTGCCGCGCAGTGGCGCAAGGGCCGCGTGCTGCTGGCGGGCGATGCTGCCCACCAGACCCCGCCCTTTGCCGGTCAGGGCATGTGCTCGGGCCTGCGCGATGCGGCTAACCTAGCCTGGAAGCTGGCCGCGGTTGCCAAAGGTGAGGCGGAGGACAGCCTGCTCGACAGCTACCAGCCCGAGCGCGCGCCCAACCTGCGCGCCACGATCGACATGGCGATCATGATGGGCAAGACCGTCTGCATCACCAATCCATTCTCGGCCTGGCTGCGCGATGCGAAGTTCAAGCTGGCCCGCAAGCTCGGCAAGCTGCCTGATGGCCCGCCTGCCTATCCGCCGATCTCGGCTGGCCATATCCTGTCGGATCGGGCCGGGGCGGGCAGCTATTTCCCCCAACCGCTTGCGGCCGATGGCACCCGCCTCGATGAGGTTCTGGGCCTGGGCCATTGGCTGATCGACCGCCGCGACCTTGCCACGCCGCAGCTCGCTCCCTTTGCCCGGCAGCTCGCGGGCTGGCTCGACAAGCATCAGGCCGAAGCCGTGCTGGTGCGTCCGGACCGTTATGTCTTCGGCACCGGGACATCATCCGAGCTCGAGGCGGCCTGGGGATGATCTGGCAAGCCAGATCCGGGTGTCACCCTTCGGGCGATGGCTGGGACGGGGCAAATGGCTGGAGCAGCAGGCGGTCGAGCCAGGCGTCACGCGGGTCGCGGAACTGGTCGAGGCCGATCGGCATGGTCTCCTGCGGGCGGCTTGGCCGGGCGGTATAGCTCGCGAACAACCGGTCCCAGCACGACAGATTGAAGCCGTAGTTGCTGTTGGTCTCGTCCGCCAAGGTTGAGTGGTGGATGCGGTGCATGTCGGGGGTCACGATCGCCCAGCGCAGCGGGCGCTCCAGCCAGGCCGGCAATGAAACATTGGCGTGATTGAACATCGCCGCACCGTTCAGCACGATCTCGAACAGCAGGACCGCCTCGGCGCTGGCTCCGGCGAGTGCGATCACCGCCAGCTTGATCCCCATCGACAGGGCGATTTCCAGCGGATGAAAGCGCAGCGCGGTGGTCACGTCGATCATGGTATCGGCGTGGTGGACCCGGTGCAGGCGCCACAGCAGCGGAACCGAATGGAACAGCCGGTGCTGGGCATAGATCGCCAGGTCAAGGATCACGAAGGCCAGCGCCAGCTCCAGCCAGCCTGGCCAATTGACCTGACCGAGCAGACCCCAGCCGCGAGCCTGCGCCAGCGCAGCAAAGCTGACCGCCGTCAGCGGGAAGACCAGCTTGAGCAGCAGATTGCCGACAGCCACCATGGCCAGATTGTTGCTCCAGCGGACCAGTCGCGGCAGGCCGGACCGGCGTAGCGGCGCGAGGACTTCCCAACTGGCCATTGCCGCGAAGATGGCGAGAAATACCCCCATGCGGATCAGGTCCGCTTGCGCCATCGCCTCAGTCATCATGGCGGCTGCCAAAGGTTCGCCAGGCAATCAGGGTCCGCTGCAGCACTGTCAGCAGGCACAGGCCGGCATAGCCCAGGGCAAGCGCGGGAAAGTGTTGCGGCATCAGCGCCATGGCAACGAAGACGAGGATCGTCTCGGCACCCTCGGCGAGGCCGGTGCTGTAGAAGAAACTCTTGCGGCCATGCGCCTGGGTATCCAGCCCCCGCTTGACCGCCATGGTCGCGAAGGCCAGGAAGCTGACGCCGGTCAGGATAAAGCTGGCCAGCAGCACCAGCGCCGGGACCTGGTTGGTCTGGGCTGCCAGCCCGAAGCCGAGCGGAACGGCGCTGTAGAACACGAAATCACCAACGATATCGAGGTAGCCGCCGAAGTCGGATGGCTGGGTTGCCCGCGCTACTGCGCCGTCCAGCCCGTCAAGCAGGCGGTTGGCGAGGATCAGCAGCAGGGCCAGGCCGAATTCCGCACCCGCCGCCGCAACCCCGGCACCGATGCCGAGGACGATCCCGGCGGCCGAAACCGTGTTCGCGCCGATCCCCATGCGCGCCAGCAGCCGACCGGCGGCGTTGAGCGGAGGATCGATTAGCGGACGGAGCAGGGCATCGAACATCGGCTAGACCGGGGTTACCAGGCCGATGACTGCCCCGCCCATGGCCGAGGCCAGGTTGCCGGCGATCCAGCTCTTCATGCCCAGGCTGACCGCGTCCGCACGCCGCGCCGGCGCCAGGGTCGCAATTGTCGAGACCAGCAGCCCGACGCTGGCAAGATTGGCGACATTGCACAGCGCATAGGTGACGATCAGCTTGCTGCGGAGTGAAAGCGCGTCATCCGGCAGTGCTGCAAACTGCAGGTAGGCAACATACTCGTTGAGGATCGCCTTGGTGCCCATCAGTGACCCGGCTGTCCCGGCCTCCGCTGCGGGTACACCCAGCGCCCACATCAGCGGCGAGAACAGCCAGCCGAACGCCCGCCTGACCGTAATGGCCTCACCGCCGATCAAGGGCAGGCTGGCCAGGATCTGGTCGGCCAGATTGACCAGCGCGAAAATGACAATGATGATGCCGATCACGGCCAGCACCAGCTGGACCCCGTCCATTGTCCCCTTGATGACGGCGTCCATACTGCTTTCGTAGGCGACCTCGGCTTCCGGTTCGACCAGTTCGTGGCTGCGGTCCCCCGGCACCATGATCCGTGCGACCAGGATTGCCGCCGGCAGGGAGAGGAACGAGGCAACGATCATGTGGCCCACCGCGTCAGGCAATTGCCGGGCCAGCGTCGTCGCATAGAGTACCAGCAGCGCGCCCGAGATGTTAGCCATCGACAGGACCATCACCGCAAACAGATCGGCCCGCGACATCCTGGCGAAATAGGATCGCACCACCAGCGGCGCTTCGACCACACCCAGGAAGATGTTCGCCCCGCCATTGAGCCCGACCACCCCGGGAACCCCCAGCGACTTGCGGAGCGCCCAGGACAGGCCCTTCACCATGGCGCGCAGGATGCCCCAGTGCCAGAGCAGGGCTGTCAGGGCGGAGAACACGATGATCAGCGGCAGGATCTGAAAGGCGATCACTAGCGGCTGCTCGCTCCCCGGCTTGAGCACGAAGGGGATCGGCGCGCCGCCGAGATAGCCGAACATGTAGCTCGATCCGGCCCGGGTCGCGGTGTCGATCGCAGCAACGCCCTGATTGATCCAGTCAACCACGCTCCAGACCGCAGGAACCCGAACCACGATCAGCGCCAGCAGGATCTGCATGGCAATGGCCCCGCCGGCCCAGCGCCAGCCTGGCAGGGTCTTGCGATCCTCCGAGAACGCCCAGGCCAGCAGCAGGATCGCGGCGATCCCGATCAGTCCCTGGCCCTGCTGCAATGCTGCCATGCGTTCAGATCCTCAGAGCAGGCATGCCGACCCGATCGGCTTCGCTGGGCTGCCCAGCCCTCATCGCCGGCGCCACGCATGATAGCGTTCGACCAGGTTCAGCAATCGCTCTGGCGCATGCTTCTTCTTCCACTCCCCGGCCGCAAACTTGTTGGCCTCGGCCATGGTCGGGTAGGTGTGGATCGTCGCCAGGATCTTGTTCAGGCCCAGGCCGTGCTTCATCGCCAGGACATATTCTGCCAGCAGTTCGCCAGCATGGTCGCCGACGATTGTCACGCCCAGGATCCGGTCCTTGCCCGGCGGGGTAAGCACTTTCACAAACCCGGCAGTGGCGCTTTCCACCACGGCCCGGTCGAGCCTTTGCAGTGGGAACACCGTTACCTCATGGGGAATGCCCTTCTCCGTCGCTTCCTGCTCGTTGAGCCCGACCCGGGCAACTTCCGGATCGATGAAGGTTGTCCAGGGAATGACCCGATAATCGGCCTTGAACCGCCAGAACTGGCCGAACAGGGCATTCACGCTGGCAAACCAGGCCTGGTGCGAGGCCGTGTGCGTGAACTGGTATGGTCCGGCAACGTCGCCAGCGGCGAAGATGTTGGGATAGAGCGTGGCGAGATATTCGTCGGTGACGACGGTGCCCCGGGTTTCGATCCCCAGTTCTTCCAGCCCATAGCCAGTCAGCCGCGGCTTGCGTCCAATCGCGACGATCAGGGCATCGAAGGCAATTGCCGCTTCCCCGTCCGGACCGGCCACGATCAGCCGACGCTCGTCACCATTCTCGACCCGCACGGCGGCGTGACCGGTCAGCACAGTCACGCCGGCGGACTCCTGCGCGGTGCGGGCCAGTGCTGCCACGTCCGCGTCCTCGCGCGGCAGCAGCCGTTCATCCCGTTCGATCTGGGTCACTGCGGCTCCCAGGCGGCCGAACGCCTGGGCGAGCTCACAGCCGATCGGTCCGCCGCCCAGCACCACAATGCGCCTTGGCATGGTGTCGAGCTGCGCGAATGCCTCCCACAGCGTGTCGCTGGTGAGGTAGCCCGATTCCGCAAGGCCCGGCAGCTCCGGGACCAAGGGTTCGGCCCCGGCGGCAATGATGATCGAACGGGTGGTCAGGCGCTGCCTGGTGCCATCCGCTGCAGTGATCTCGACAGTCCAGGGATCGACAATCCGGGCGTGGCCTTTGACAACTTCCACCCCCAGCCCGGTGTAGCGTTCGACGCTGTCATGCGGTTCGATCGTGGCGATCACCTCGTGAATCCGCTTTATCACCGCCTTGAAGCTGAAGCGCGGATCGGCTGCTTGCAGGCCATAACGGTCGGCATGGCGCATGCCATCGGCAATCCGCGCCGATTTGATTAGCGCCTTGGATGGCACGCAGCCGTAATTCAGGCAGTCGCCGCCCATCTTCGCGGCTTCGACCAGTGTCACCTTGGCCTTAACCGTTGCGCCTATCAGCGAGGAAACCAATCCTGCCGCGCCGGCACCGATCACGACCAGGTTGCGATCGAAGCGGGCCGGGCGCTGCCAGCGGGCATAGACCCGCCGCCGCTTCACCGCCGCCATGATCCACTTGCCGATCCACGGCAGCAGGCCCAGCGCCGTGAACGATGCCAGCAGACCGGGCGAGGCAATGTCCGACAGGGTTTCGATCCGCGCCAGCTGGGTGCCGGCGTTGACGTAAACCACCGTCCCCAGCAGCATTCCCAGCTGGCTCACCCAATAATAGGTCCAGGTTCGGATCGGCGTGAGGCCCATGGCCAGGTTGACGAGGAAGAACGGAAAGGCCGGCACCAGTCGCAGCGAGAACAGGTAGAAGGCGCCATCGCGGGCTACGCCCTCGTTCACGGCCCGCAACCGCGCCGAGAAGCGCGCCTGCACAGCGTCACGGAACAGATAGCGCGACGCGAGGAAGGCCAGCGTCGCGCCGATTGTCGAGGCAAAGGAAACCACCAGCGTCCCGGTGGCCACGCCAAAGATCGCGCCGGCCGCGAGGGTCAGGATCACGGCGCCCGGCACCGATAGGGCGGTCAGGGCCACGTAGATCGCAAAAAACGCCGCTGTGACCAGCAGCGGATTGGCGCAGTAATAGCCGTCGATCGCGGTTTGCTGGGCCTTGAGCGCATCGAGGGTCAGGTACTGCCCGAGATCGAGCTGAAACCAGGCGACAAGCGCGAGCAAGAGTAACCCGGCGATGGCGATGCGTTTCAAAGGGTACTCCCTGGCTTGGCCGTAACGATGATCGTCCTGCCCCCTGCCTGGTTGCTTGTAACAAGCTAGAAAGTATCGGTCGATCCAATCGTTGGCCGAGCTTTCCCGGTCCCGTTCGACCGTTGCCGAACGGAATTCAGGCGCATGTCTCGCGATCCATTGCCTTGCCGCGATGTGCGTCCTGCGCGGCGATGGTTGCTGACGATTGACGGTACGGTGCTTTCCTGCTGACTTGTTCCTTCATGGCATTGAAAGAACGGGAAGCGGCAATGACGGGAGATCAATCGAAGCGGACAGCCTGGGCGCCGCGCCTTGCCTCCTGGTCGCTGCGTGCGGTGATCATCGGTCTTGTTGTTGCCGCAGTGGGGCTGACCCTGGCCCGCTATGACTTCATCGCCAAGCTGGCCGGTTTCTCCGCGCTGCTGGGTGGCGCGCTGGTCGCCCTGGTCGCGCTGGTCATCGGCTTGATCAGCCTTTTCCTTGGTCGTGGGACAATGTGGCCGGCCCGCCGGAAAGCCTGGATCGGCGTGGCGATTTCACTGGTCTACGTCGGCTTTCTGGCCAGCCGGCCGCTTGTCGCCGGCGAAGTACCGGCAATTCACGATGTCACCACCGACCTCACCAACCCTCCGCAATTTGAGGTGCTGCCGCTTCGGGCGGATAACCTCGCGGGGGTTGGAACCGTCGAAAACTGGCGCCGCATCCATGCCGAGGGCTACGGTGACCTTCGTTCTATCGAACTTTCCAAGCCGGTAGCCGCGGTGACCGCCGATGCAGCGAGGCTCGCCGAAAAGTCTGGCTGGAAGGTCGCCAAGGTCGATCCCGCTCGGGGCCATATCGAAGCAACTGCGAGCGTTTCCTACATCCGCTTTCAGGACGATGTGGTGATCCGCATCGTGCCCACTGCGGATGGGCAGGGCAGCCGGGTCGATATGCGCTCGGTTAGCCGCGTCGGGATCAGCGATTTCGGAGTCAACGCCAAGCGCATCCGTGCCTTCCTCACCGAGCTGGCCGCTGGCGGCAGCTGAGGAAATGCAGGAAAGCCAAAGTTAGCGTAGTAGTTTGATTTATCAGAAGGCTTGGCACTGTACCGTTGCAGGGGCTCCACAATAGCGCCCAGAATCCCGAGATGTGGCCGGCGCAAGCGGGACAAATGCGTTGTGAAAACCCGCGGGTTTCACAGGGCTTTGTAGCATTTTGGCGTGAAGGGAGGGCTGGAGCGGGTGAAGGGAATCGAACCCTCGTATTCAGCTTGGGAAGCTGCTGCTCTACCATTGAGCTACACCCGCTCGGGCGGTGGGCCATTGCCATGGCGGGCGCGGTCGGTCAACCGGGCTCGGGCTTGATCGGAGGAACCGAC
>JAJTFU010000026.1 GCA_021299075.1 Novosphingobium sp.
CAGCGCGCCGGCAAGTGGCCGCATATCTGGCGGGTTGCCGGGCGCTACGCCAATGTCAGCATTTTCGATGTCGAGAGCGCGGGCGAGCTTCACGACATCATGATGAGCCTGCCGCTCTATCCCTTCATGACCGTGAAGGTAACGGCGCTTTGCCGCCACCCATCCGACATCAACCAAGACGATTGACCCAGGAGCGTCACGATGACCGATATTGTCAAATCAGCAACCGTCCAATCCCTGCTCGATCGCGCCAGCGGCCTGACCGAAGCGGGCGGTGATCCGCGTCTGAAAGCGATTACCCGCGATCTGCTCGAAGCGATCATGGTGGCGATTGAAAAATACGATATCAGCGAAGGTGAATTCTGGCAGGCGCTGATGTTCCTGCAGGAAGGCGCCGGCGAATTCGGCCTGATCGCGCCGGGTGTAGGAATCGAGCACTTCATCGATCTGCATATGGACGCCAAGGATGCCGAAGCCGGGATCAGCGGCGGAACGCCGCGCACGATTGAAGGTCCGCTCTACGTGGCAGGCGCTCCGCTAGTCGATGGCGACTTGACGAAGACCAACGACGTCAACCTGACCGATGACCCCGATGACACCGAAACGCTGACCATGTCGGGCCGGATCATCGGCCCCGGTGGCGAAGCGGTTAAGGATGCGGTGCTGCACGTCTGGCACGCCAACTCGAAAGGGTTCTACTCGCACTTCGATCCGACCGGAGAGCAGAGCGCGTTCAACAACCGGCGGCGGATCAAGCTCGGCGCGGACGGCCGCTATGCCTTCAGCTCGAAAATGCCGCGCGGCTACAGCTGTCCTCCAGGTGGCGCCACGGACGGGCTGATGAAGGCACTCGGCCGGCATGGTGATCGCCCTGCCCACGTCCACTTCTTTATCGAAGCGCCCGGTTATCGGACGCTGACCACCCAGATCAACTTCGGCGATGACCCCCACGCGCACGATGACTTCGCGTTCGGCACGCGCGAGGGGCTTTTGCCGGTTCCGGACCGCAGCGGTGGCAATCCCGCAATCGTGTTCGATTTCGAGCTACAGCAGGCGCGATCCGATGCCGATCAGGCGTTCTCGGCGCGCCCGCGCACCGAAGCCTGAGGCCGGCGCGTGCAAAAGGTCTATCCTTCTCCAGCCGCAGCGCTCGAAGGCATCCTGTTTGACGGCATGACGATCATGTCGGGCGGCTTCGGGCTTTCCGGTAACCCTGAAAGCCTGATCCCCGAAATCAAGGCAAGCGGGGTGGCGGGCCTGACGGTCATCTCGAACAATGCCGGGGCGGATGGGTTCGGGCTGTGGATGCTGCTCCAGACCCGGCAGATCGCCAAGATGATCAGCTCCTATGTCGGCGATAACAAGTTGTTCGAGCAGCAGTACCTCTCGGGCGAGCTTGAGCTTGAGCTCAATCCCCAGGGCACGCTGGCTGAACGAATCCGCGCCGGAGGGGCTGGAATTCCGGCGTTCTACACCAAGACCGGCGTCGGCACCGTCGTAGCCGAAGGTAAGCCTGTGGAAGCATTCGAGGGTGAGGACTATGTCCGCGAAACCTGGCTGCGCGCGGACCTGTCGCTGGTCAAAGCCTGGCGGGCGGATACTGCGGGCAACCTGATGTTCCGCAAGACCGCGCGCAATTTCAATGCGCCGATGGCGACCGCCGGCAAGATCACCGTGGTCGAGGCCGAGGAGATCGTCGAGCCGGGCACGCTCGATCCCGACGCGATCCATATCCCGGGTATTTATGTTGACCGGATCGTTAAAAGTACGATCAACGAGAAACGCATCGAGAAGCTGACCACGAGGCCGCGCGAATGAGCAAACCGCACCACATCGCTATGGATGACGGCTGCCGCATCGCCTGCGATTATCAGCCGCGCGCTGGCGCACCGGTGCTGGTCCTCTCACCCTCGCTTGGTACGTCGATGGCGCTGTTCGATGCCCAGGTCGCGGCGCTGTCTGATCGCTATTCGATCCTGCGCTATGATCCGCGCGGACATGGCGGATCGGACGTGCCGGAGGGCAGCTATTCGCTGGACCGACTGGGGCGCGATGTTCTTGGTCTGATAGACGCACTGGAAATTGAGCGAGCACATTTTGCCGGGGTGTCGCTGGGCGGCATGACCGGGCAGTGGCTGGGATACCGCGCGCCCGAGCGCCTGCTTAGCCTGACCCTGGCCAACACCTCGGCCTATATGGGCCCGCCGTCGGGCTGGGCAGATCGGATCGCGGCAGTGCTGGACAAGGGCATGGAAGCGATGGTCGCCCCGGTGCTTGAACGCTGGTTCACCGCCGGGTTCCGCGCGGCATGCCCCACCGATGTTAGCAGGGTAGCGGCTATGCTGCTTTCAACCGCGCCGCAGGGCTATGCCGGATGCAGCGCTGCCATTCGCGACATGGACCTGCGCCCCACCGCGCCGCTGATTGCTGTACCTAGCTTGGTTATTGCTGGAAACCAGGATCCAGCGACACCGCCCGAACACGCCGAATTTCTGGTCTCGGCGATACCTGACGCCAGGCTGGTCTCGCTTGAGGCCGCGCACCTCAGCAATGTCGAACAGGCCGCGCTTTTCAATCGCACGCTGCGCGATTTTCTGGAGCGGCGATGACCCAACTGCGGCAGGACTTTCTCGATGGCATGAGCTTCGTTGCCGCGACAGTGAATGTCGTTGCCACCGATGGTCCAGCCGGGCGCGCCGGGGTTACAGTTTCGGCCATGTCGTCGGTGTCGGCGGATACCGACAAACCTGTCCTGCTGGTCTGCGTCAACGACAACAGCTCCGGTGCCGCGCCGATCATCGCCAACGGGGTTTTCACAGTGAACATCCTGCGGGACGATCAGGCCTTCGTCTCGGATACATTCGCCGGACGCTATGGCGACAAGGGGGAGGACAAATTCCTCTGTGCCAGATGGGAGCGCGGCGCGACTGGATCTCCGGTTTTACGCGGCGCGCTGGCCAGCTTCGACTGTCGGCTTGTGGAAGACCGCGTCGTCGGGCAGCATCATGTGTTGTTCGGTGAAGTGCAGCAGGTTCATTTGGCTGAACAGGGCCGGGCACTGGTCTATGCCAACCGGTCCTATTCGGCGGCATTCCGCTTGCCACCTGCCCCGAACCAGCGCGGCGAAGCGGCGGGGCAAAGCCTGTGCGTCGCCTGCCTTTCTAGTTTTGCTGCCGTGCATCTGCCGGGTCTGCTGGTCCGTCTGCGCGAGGCCCATCCCGAACTGCAGATCGAGGTGATCGAAGGCGACCAGGCGCAGGTCGCCCATTTCGTCGAAACAGGAACCGCGGCGCTGGGCCTTCTCTATGATCGTGCCGTACCCCCAACGCTGGAAGTCGAGCTCCTCACGCTCCAGCAGCCCTATGCGCTGTTCGCGGCCGATGACCCGCAGGCACAATCAGAAACGCTGAGCCTGAACCAACTTGCCGCCGATCCGCTCATCCTGCTCGATCAACCACTCAGCCGTGACTATGTGACCGGTATGTTCGGCGACTGTGGGCTTGAACCCAATGTGGTGATGCGCCCCTCTTCCATCGAACTGGTGCGCAGTCTGGTGGCCAACGGCCTGGGCTATTCCGTGCTGGTAACCCGGCCTGCGGGCGACCTGAGCTATGATGGCAAGCAGTTGGTAGTACGGCCCTTGTCCGGCAACCATGCGCCCATTTCGATCGCCTTGGCCCGCCCCAAGGATAGCCCGTTAACGCAAGAGGCAGCGGCCTTCACCGCCGCCTGCAGCGCTTATTTCGGTGCACTGCAACCATGCTGAGAATGTTTCAGCGCACGGGCATGTCGGCGCTGCAATTGCGGGTGATTGCGCTGTGTATCTGCATCAACATGCTCGATGGCTTCGACATTCTCGCCATGGCCTATACCGCGCCGGCTGTCGGGAAAGCCTGGGTGCTCTCGCCCGAGCGGCTGGGTTTGTTATTCAGCCTGGGACTGGGCGGGATGATGGCCGGATCACTCCTGATCGCACCGCTGGCCGATCGCTATGGCCGGCGCCCGGTCATTTTGGCTTGCCTGGCAATTGCCACCCTGTCGATGTGCGCGGCGGCTTTGTCGGCCGGGCTGGTAGCGCTTGGTGCTGCGCGGGTGGTGACCGGCCTGGCCATCGGAGCAATCCTGCCTTGCATCAACACCATGGTCGCCGAATATGCAGCGCCGCGCTCACGGGCCATGGCGGTCGCTCTGATGCAGGCGGGCTTTGCGATTGGCGCTTCGGCCGGCGGATTTCTGGCGGTTTGGCTGTTGGCCCAGTTCGGCTGGCCGGCGGTGTTTCTGGCCGGAGCCCTGTTGACACTGGCGCTGTTTCCCGCGGTCTTTCTCGGCATGCCTGAATCGCTGGCGTTTCTGGCCAGCCAACCGGAGCGAGAGGCTGAACATACTGCGCTGCTGGCGCGGTTGGGCGAGATTGCCGATGAAGCAAGGTGCCCGGCATCGCCTGGCCCCGCCAAGTCGGCGCGCACCGCGGCGTTGATCAAAGTTCGGACACCGCTGGCCTTGATCGCGGCGAGCTTCTTTGCCTGCGTCATGACCTTCTATTTCCTGACCAGCTGGATTCCCAAGATCCTGGCCGATGCCGGAACAGGCGAAGGAACAGCGGTTTCAGCGGGCGCTTTGCTGACTTCGGGCGGGATCATCGCGGCACTGGCGCTGGGCTGGCTGTCCTACCGGCGTTCGCTGATTCCGATTGTGGCTGTGGTGACTGTAGCCTCTGCTGCCTTGACGCTGGTCTTCGGACGCCTTCCGCCCGACGGTGCGATCTTGCTGCCGATGGCTTTCCTGCTCGGACTGGCGATCAATGCCACCCAGATCGGGATCTACGCCATGATCCCCGGCCTGTTCCCGACCGCGATCAGGGCCAGCGCAACCGGGATTGCGATTGGTGTGGGCCGGCTGGGTTCGGTGCTGGGTCCATGGCTGGCGGGTGGGCTGCTGGCAGCCGGCTGGTCTGTTGCAGCCCTATTTACTGCCATGGCCATGCCATATCTTGTGGCCGCAATGCTGATGCTGGGGCTGCGCCGCTGGGAGCGGCATTAGCATCCGCCGAAAATTGGCGGCGCATAGGCCCTAGCCAAGATCGAACAATCGCATTCTGCGCTTCGGTTATATGAAAGTGCCATGACCGCCATGTCCCACACCGCGATTCTTGTGCGCGCCTTTCCGCCTAGCCCAGGAAAGGTGCCTGTCGCGGTCAAGGATTGCCTCGACATGGCGGGCGAGGTGACCACCAGCGGATCGCGGGCGCTCGCCGGGGCAGAACCCGCCATTGAGGACGCCGAAGTTGTCAGACGCCTGACTGCGGCGGGCTGCGCCATCGCCGGGCGCGCCAACATGCACGAGCTGGCCTACGGGGTAACCGGGCTCAACAGCTGGACCGGAACGCCCATCAATCCCCGCTATCCGCAGCTTATGCCCGGCGGCTCGTCCAGCGGCTCGGCTGTGGCCGTAGCTGCGGGACTGGTCGATTTCGCGATCGGCACCGATACCGGCGGCTCGATCCGGGTTCCGGCTACTTGCTGCGCGGTCGTGGGGCTCAAACCCAGCTTTGGCCGGGTCAGCCGCAAGGGCGCTCATCCGGCGGTGAGCAGCCTTGATTGTGTCGGACCCTTTGCGCGCGATGTTGCCGCGATCGAACGCGCGATGGCGATCATTGCTCCTGATTGGAACCCAGTCGCGGCCAGTCCGACCGAGCCCCGCGTGGCATGGTTTTCGCCGGACGGCGAAGCCGCGATCCTGGCCCACGTCCGCGCCCAGGCGGCCGCATGCTTCTCGCTCGTGGATATCGATCTCCCCCTTTTCAATCAGGCCTCGGATGCTGGCCTGACCATCATCGGCCGTGAAACCTGGAATGCCTGCGGTCATTTGACCGAAACCGGGCTGGTCGGTCGCGATGTGCATGACCGCCTGCTGATGTCAGCCAAGATCACGGACGCGCAGCTCGCCGACGCCGAAGCGGTGCGCCAGTCATTCGCTGCTGCGGTCGACACTCTGCTTGAAATTTTCGACGCGATTGCGCTGCCGGCCATGACCCATTCCGTACCCAGCCTGCTGGAAATCGCCAGCACTGCTGCGCCCAAGCCGATCACCTTGGCCTGCCGACCGTTCAATCTCTCGGGCCATCCCGCGATTGCCTTGCCGGTCGGCGAGGTCGATGGCCGACCCGTTTCCCTGCAGCTGGTCGGGCGACGCGGAGAGGATGAGAAGCTCTGCGCGCTTGCGCGGCAAGTGCCGATTTTCAGCAAAGGAGAAGCGTAATGGACGTTGCTCAATCGAGATCGGCCGAGCCCTTCGCGATCGCGCCGATGCTGGCCGAGATCCGCCAGCGCCGCCGTGAACTCCACAAGCTAGGGCATATCCCGCAGGACCTGGTCGCACAGTTTCAGGCGCTGGGGATCTATCGCGCATTCGTTCCCGAGCAGTTCGGCGGCGGCGGAATGGATGCCGCGACCTTTCTTCGGCTGATCGAGACGATCTCGGCCGCAGACGGATCGGCCGGCTGGGTGGCAAGCTTTGGCTTTGCCACCAAGTACCTCTCGTCATTGCCGGCGAACACTTTGGCAGAGATCTACGGCGAGAGTCCCGACGTGGTATTTGCCGGTGCAGTGTTCCCGCCGCAGACTGCCATCGCCGAAAGCGGTGGATATCGGGTCAAGGGTCGCTGGGGTTTCGGCTCAGGTTCGATGGGGGCCTCGCTGATCGGGGTCGGCATCAAGACCGAAGGAGAAGGCGGCGGCCTGCCCCGAATGGCAGTGATGCCGCGCGACAAGGTCAAGATCGAGGAAAACTGGGACGTCATGGGCATGTTTGCCACCGGCAGCCACGATCTGGTTGTCGATGATGTGCTGGTTCCCGAACATTACACCCTGATCCGTGGGGCCCCGCCGTCGATCGATACACCCGCCTATCGTTACCCAACCATGGCCATGGCCGCGCAGGTTCTGGCCATTGTCGGCGCTGGCGTTGCGCGCGAGGCAATCGACGAACTGATCCGCATGGGGACCAAACAGTCGATCACCGGTGCTCCGTTGATGGCGGAGCGGCCCGGCGTGCAGATCGCGCTGGCCCAGATGGAAGCCCAGCTCTGCTCTGCGCGGGCCTGGTTCTACGAGGAGACCGAACGGGTCTGGGCCTTGGCTGCCAGCGGCGTAGAGATAACCAAGCTCGATGCCGCGCGACTGCGGCTTGTGTCCACGCATATCGCCAAGACCGGCGCCGATGTCACCCGCCGGGCGTTCGAGATGTCGGGCACGACTGGTATTTTCAATGCGCACCCACTCTCGCGTCTGCTGATGGACGCGCTGGTCGTGGCGCAGCATGCCTTCATGAACGACGGTACCTGGCAATCGGGCGGCGCGGCGCTGCTCGGGCTGAACACGCCGCCGGGCTACCCATGAGAGGAATGAGAACATGACCGAGACCAAGAAAATCAAGGCGCTGTTTTGCGGTGCTGTGCTGCAAGGCTTTTTCGACCTGCCGAGCAGCGAGATCATGGGTGTGCTAAAGGCCACCGGCGGGATGATCCGCACCATCCGCGAGATGGACGGCGTCGAAGTAATCGGCACGATGGACGATGACGAGACCATGGTCGGCACCTCGCCCAATGGCTGGCCCTGGACCTTCTACATCCTTGCTGATGTCGATAGTCGCGACAAGGCGGTTGAGGTCTGCAACCTGTTTCGCACGACCACGGTAGGCGAATACCGCCTGTGGAAGTACATGCGGGTCGAGGCGCGGCTCGGCCGCGAACTGGTCATGCCCGAATGAGCGATGCGGCGCTCCTTGCACGCGTCGAGGCGCTGGAAGGCGAGCGGGCAATCCGCCAGCTGGTCGCGCGCTATTTCCGGATCTGCGACGATCTGGGGCCGGACACGCCGTTTGCCGAGCTGGGCGAACTGTTCACCCCGAATGCGATATGGGAGGGCAAGGGACGCTACGCCAAGGCTTTCGGACGCTATGACGGGCGCGAGGCCATTGTGGAGATGATCCGCTCCTATTGCCTGCCCAAGCCCCACTTCGCGATGACCGCGCACTTCCTGACCGCCGAGAACATCAGCCTTCACGGAGCCGAAGGCACTGGCGAATGGATGATGCTGCAGACCAGCGACTATAACGATGGCCGCGCGGATCTGCGCAGCGCGCACCTGACAATCCAATGCCAGAATGACGGCGGAATCTGGCGGATAAGCCATTTCCGCACGCTCAACCTGTTTTCACGCCGTGTCGAGCGATGGAGCGACGTGGCCGAGATACCCGTTCCCCAACCCAGTCAGACGGACCCCCCAGCATGACCCGCGACTATTCGGCACTGGTCAAGGACGACCGTGTTCACACCGCGCTTTACACTGATCCCGCGATCTTCGAGGATGAGATCGACCGGATCTTCAACACGACCTGGGTGTGGGTGGCGCACGACAGCGAACTGCCGAACAAGAACGACTGGATCACGACCCATGTCGGGCGTCAGCCAGTTATCGTCAATCGCGACAAGGCGGGCACGGTCCGCGTCATGCTCAATCGCTGCCGCCACCGCGGGGCGACAATCTGCGAGGCCAAGAAGGGCAATGCCCCGGGCTTTGTCTGTCCCTATCACGCCTGGACCTACGGCACCGATGGTACGCTCAAAGGGCTACCCTTGCCCAAGGGCTACAAGGACTTCGACAAAGGCGACTACACCTTGGTCAACCTGCGGGCCGAGAGCTATCGCGGCTTGATCTTCGCGACTTTCAATCAGGATGCCCCCCCGCTTGAAGAATTCCTCGGTCGGGCTCGTCCGTGGATCGACCTGTTCCTCAAGCAAGGCGGCGGTTATCCAGTGAAGGTGCTGGGCGAGCACAAGTTCACCTTCCCTGGAAACTGGAAGATCCAGCTCGAAAACACCACTGATGCCTACCACTTCCCGATCGTGCACAAGAGCTTCCTCTCCAGCCTCGATGGCGACACTGGCGAGTTGTTCTCGTTCATGGACGCGGGCGGCTATGTCGAAGATCTGGGTAATGGCCACTCGGTCATGGTGATGATCCCCGAACTGGTCGATCTTGAGGAAAACCTGGACGAGCCGATCCCCGAACGCTTTGCCGAACTGGCCGATGAACTTCGCGCCGAGCACAGCGAGGACGAAGTCCGGCGAATTGTGCGCGCGGTCACGGGATCGGGTTTCAACGTCAACCTGTTCCCGAATCTGGCCTGTTCGATGGCCTTCTTCCGCGTGCTGCGGCCACTCTCGGTCGAAGAGACCGAGGTCCGGCACATCGCGATCGGGATGGACGGTGGGCCAGCTGCCGCCAACCGTGCGCGGCTGCGGCTGCATGAGCATTTTCAGGGGCCGATGGGCTTTGGCACGCCCGACGATGCCGAGGCCTGGGAACGGGTTCAACGCGGTTCGCAAGCGGGCGAGGATTCGGTCTGGATCATGCTCAATCGCGGCGAGGACAAGACCGAGAGCAATGCTGGCGACGTTACCGCCGAAACCGGGATGCGCGCGGCCTATCAGATGTGGAAGAGGATGATGACCGCATGAGCACGCTTGTTGCCACTCGCGATCTGGCGCTCGCCGCCGAGTTCATTGCGCTCGAAGCCGACCTGCTCGACACCCGCGACTATGCCGCCTGGCTGGCGCTATGGGTGCCCGAGGGCAAGTATGTCGTTCCGGTCAACCCCGACGAGACCAATTTTGAGGACACGCTCAACTACGCCTATGACGATGCCGCCATGCGCAGCATGCGCGTGCGCCGCCTGACAAGTGGGGAATCGATGTCGGCCGCCCATGCCGCTCGCACTCTGCGCTCTGTCTCGCGCTTCCGTCTGCTCGGGCATACCGAGCAGGGCGAATTGCAGGTGCGGAGCGCCCAGCAGCTGATTGAGTACAAGTTCGATCGCCACCGGACTTATGTCGCCAATGTCGAATGGGTGTTGCGACGCGAGGGCGAGAGCTTTCGGATTGTGCGAAAGGTGGTGCGGTTGCTCAACGGCGGTGACGCACTCGCCGGAATCACGTTCCTGCCATGACGGTGCCAGCCCATCATAATGTCACCCTGGTCACCGGCGGGACTGGCGGACTTGGCAAGGTGATCTGCCGCCGCCTGCTGGCCGAAGGCTTCCGTGTCGCAATGAGCGATGTCGATGCGGCCGCATTGGCCGCGGCTGCGCAGGAGCTGGCGCACCCCGACATGATCACCTGTCAGCTCGATGTCACCCGGCCAGCGGACTTTGAGCGTGCGCTTGACCAGATCGACGAGCGATGGGGCGGGATCGGCGTGCTGGTCAACAACGCTGCCCTCACGCGCACCACGCCGCTCTTCGAGATCTCGCCCGAGGAGTTCGACGCGGTGACCGCCGTTGCGCTGAAGGGCACCTTTATCGGCTGTCAGGCAGCAGGCAAGCGGATGCGCGATGCCGGCTATGGCCGGATCATCAACATGGCCTCGCTGGCCGGGCAAAACGGTGGGGCCGCTACCGGCGCGCACTATGCCGCGGCAAAGGGCGGGATCATCACCCTGACCAAAGTCTTCGCGCGCGATCTTGCGGCGCACGGGGTCACCGTAAACGCGATATCGCCGGGACCACTCGATCTCGATTCGGTTCGCCAGCTGCTTCCAGCCGATAAACTTGCGGCGGTGGTCAAGACAGTGCCAGTCGGCACCCTGGGCGACCCCGACTACATTGCAAAGCTTGTTGCCTTGCTTGCTCATCCAGGGGCCGTGTCTGCAACAGGTTCGACCTACGATGTGAATGGCGGTCTCTTCATGCGGTAATTTCAGCATTGATTTGGTCGAATTGGACTAGTGCTGCATGATCAGGAAGGCGCAGCCTACGATATTTGCCGAGACAGTTCATTTCCTGCTGGGCTGCTTCGTTACATCAGATGGATCCGGGGGCGCGCAAGGGGGCACTTAGTGCGCCAATGTTGCCAAGAAGATCTCTGGAACAATCGATTAGACCTAGTAATCGAATCCCTCCGTCTCCGCCAGAGCTAGCCCTCTGCTCACCACTCCAGAGGGGCATCCGCCAGGCTGATTGATCAGGGCGCCTGCTTGATCAGGAGCGGACGAGCCGGCCAGGCCTTGCCCCGGTATCGCTGTCGTTTTCCCGGATCATCACGCCGTTGCAGAAGGTCGCCCGGTAGCCGGTTACCGGCTGCATTATCCGAGTGCCGCCGGCGGGCAGGTCACGGAAGGCTACTGGCGGAGCGGCGTTCAGCCGGTCATAGTCGATCACGTTGATATCCGCGCGCTTGCCGACCTGCAGCGAACCGCGATCGCCGAAACCATAGAGCGCGGCGTTGCGGGCAGTCTGCTTGTGGACGAGGAACTCAATCGGGATCCGCTCACCCTTGGCCCGGTCACGTGTCCAGTAGCTGAGCTGGGTTGTGGGCATGGTCGCATCGCAGATCAGGGTTACGTGCGCGCCGGCGTCGCTCAGGCCAGTCACCGTTTCAGGATGCCGCAACATCTCGCCAATCACCGCGAGGCTTTCAGGCAGGTTTTTGCGGCTGAACGAGGCGAAGTGTGTACCATCCCCGGCGACCGTGAAGTCATAGAGATAGTCGAGTGGCTCCTGACCGGCCTGGCCGGCAAGGTGACCGATCGAGCATTCGGGACCAGCCTCGAGGTTGATCGGATCGGCAATCGGGTACAGCAGCGCGGCATTGGCGCGAAACACGCCGGCCAAGTGCTCCATCGATCCGGGCGCTTCGTGCGGGATCGACTTTTCCGACATGATTGCGGCCTTGATTTCGGGCACCCGCATCGCTGCGGCCCGTTCTGCCACCGGCAGCGCGGCCAGCTTGTCCAGATAGGTCGGGGTTCGCATGAACGCATGATAGGAACTGAGGCCGTGGAGGTACCCGATGATCCGCGAGGGAACCTGCGGGTAAAGCTGCGCGCCTGCGCGATTGGCATCAGCCGACCATGCGAGGATGTCACGCCACAGTTCGGGGTAGTAGTCGCGCGTCTCGACCAGGGTGAAAGTCAGCGGCCGCCCGCTGGTTTCCGAGCACTTTCGCAGCAGTTCGAACTCACCTTGGGGCGTGTTGCGCTCTCCGCCCAGAGCGGCCAGCTCGCCAACGGCACCTGCCGGGATTGCCTCGATCACGCCTTTGCCAAGCTTGCGAAAGCGGCGGGCGATTTCCAGCAATTCGTCTTCGGCGGCGAAGGTGCCGGGAACCGGCTCACCCCACAGCGCGCGGTGGCCGATCGTGCGCGAGGTAGAAAAGCCGACAGCGCCTGCCGCAATCGCCTGTTCGACCAGATCAGCAATCGTGCCGATTTCTTCGGCAGTGGCATCGGCATTGGTCCGACCGCGCTCTCCCATCGCGTAATAGCGGACCGCGCCATGCGCGATCTGCGCGGCGACATCGATCGCATATTCGCGCGAGGCGATGTAATCGAGATATTCCGGAAAGCTCTCCCACCGGCCCCATTCGATCCCTTCGTAAAGCGCCGTTCCGGGGATGTCCTCCACCCCTTCCATCAGCTCGATCAGCGCCTGTTCCTGCCCCGGCCTGACCGGCGCAAAGCCGACCCCGCAGTTGCCCATCACAACCGTGGTCGTGCCATTGTGTGAAGACGGCGCCAGCTCGCTGTCCCAGCTGATCTGGCCGTCGTAATGGGTATGCACGTCGATCCACCCGGGGGTGATGATGGCACCCTGTGCGCCAATCTCGTGGCGGGCCACGCCCGCTACCTTAGGTCCGATGTCCTGGATGATACCGTCGCTGAAGGCGATATCGCCGACATACGGCTGCCCGCCCAGTCCGTCGTAGATCCTGCCCTGGCGAATGATCGTATCGTACATCGGTGCGGCCTCAGCTTGGAGAGTCCGCTTGATAGGCCGATCCGGACTGCGCCCAATTAGCCGTTTTGACAGCGCGGCGAAGTCGCCCGGCAGTCTATCCGCGGGAAAGCCCCGCCAGGTAACGCACCGCCAGGCCATAGCCGGCGATCCCTAGGCCAGAGATCACGCCGGTGACCGCCGCCGTCATGATCGTGTCCTTGCGCCAAGCTTCGTCGCGGCGGTGGATGTTGCTGATGTGCACCTCTACCACCGGGCATTCGACCATCTTGAGCGCATCGAGCACCGGATAGGCGGCATAGGAAAAGGCCGCCGGGTTGATCACCATGCCGGCGAGGCCTGTGCGGCCCTGCTGGATCCAGTCGACCATTTCATGTTCGGCATTGGTCTGGCGGAAATCAAGCGCAAGGCCAGCCGCCTCCGCCTCGGTGCGGCACAGCGCCTCGATATCGGCGAGTGTCGCGCGGCCATAGACCTCTGGCTCGCGCGTGCCGAGCAGGTTGAGGTTGGGTCCGTTGAGGACGAGGATCGTTCCGGCCATTGCGCGCCAAGCTCCCTGTTGTGCCTGCGGCCATATCGCAATCCCCGTCCCACGCAAACCCGCCCCTGCTCATTATCGGCTTGCTTTATATAAGTGTGCTTATTATATTCCCTGCATGACTCCATCGGTTGCCTATCTCCTAAGCGATTCGGCGCGCCTCTTGCGCCGCGCATTTGACCTGCGGGTTCGCGCCAAGGGCGTGACCGGCCCGCAAGCGCGGCTGCTGCTGGTCCTGGGCCTGCACGAAGGGCAGAACCAGGGCTTCTATGCCGAACAGCTCGATGTCGAAGCGATCACGCTGGGGCGGATGCTGGACCGGATGGAGGAAGCCGGCCTGATCGAACGCCGCCGCGACCCGGCTGACCGGCGCGCCTGGCGGGTGCACCTGACCGCAGCCGGGCAGGATCTGCTCCCGCACCTGCGCGAGGATATTGCCCCGATGGTCGAGGCCATGCTGGCCGGCGTGACAGCGGCCGATCGCGACCGGCTGGCCGCATTGCTCGAGCAGGTCCGGGCCAATCTCAACACAATCCTTGAACCGGAGCTTGCCGTCCATGGCTGAAGCCGATCCCGCCCGGCTGGACGCCACCGAAGCCCGGCCGCTGCACCGTGCCCGTAACTGGCCGCGCCTGATCCTGATGCTGGCGGTGCCGCTGCTCGTGGTGATCGGCGGGGCGATCTACTGGTACAGTCTGCAGGGCAAGGTCTCGACCGACAATGCCTATGTGAAGCTCGACAAGGTCTCGGTCAGCGCGGAAATCGGCGGCAAGATCATCGAAGTGGCGGTGCGTGAGGACCAGACCGTCAAGGCTGGCGACCTGCTGTTCCGGATCGATCCCGAACCCTACCAGCTGCAGATGCGCCAGGCCGATGCCAGCATTGCCGCCGCTCAGGCAAATGTGGTCGCGCTGGCCAATGCCTCGGCCATGTCCGGCGCGGACATGACCGCGGCGCGGGAGAACATTGCCTTCGCCAAGTCCAACCTGGTCCGCCAGCAGGCGCTGTGGAACCGCGGCTTTACCACCAAGGCCGCGCTCGACGCCGCGCAGCACCAGGTCGCCAGCGCCGAGGCTCAGCTTGACCTAGCCGTGGCCAAGCAACGCGAGGCAAGCGCCAAGCTTTCAACCGGCGACCAGGTGCCCGGGATCAACCCACAGGTTGCCGCCGGACAGGCCCAGCGCGCGCTCGCCGAACTCAACCTGCGCCGCACCGAAGTGCGTGCCCCAATCAGCGGAACCATCGCCCAGGCCGACCGGCTGCTGGTAGGCCAGGAAGCGATTTCCGGCCTGCCGCTGCTGACCCTGGTGGCGCGCGAAGGCAGCTATGTCGAAGCCAATTTCAAGGAAACCGACCTCGCCGAAATGAAGGTCGGCCAGCGCGCCGAGCTGCGCTTCGATGCCTATCCCGGCGTCAAGCTGAAGGGCCATGTCGCTGCGATCGGCGCAGGCACCGGCAGCGAATTCTCGGTCCTGCCGGCGCAGAACGCCACCGGCAACTGGGTGAAGGTGACCCAGCGCGTGCCAGTGCGGATCGTGCTGGATGAAGCGAGCCCGCGGCCGCTGATTGCCGGCCTGTCCAGCAAGGTCACGGTCTACACCGCCGAAGGGCGCCATCCCGCACATGCAGTCAGCATTGGGCGCGACGCCCGATACGATCACCTGGGCGCTGACCAGCTATATCGTCGCCACGGCCGTCGCCATGCCGATGACCGGCTGGCTGTCCGACCGGGTCGGCTCGCGCAACCTGTTCCTCTGGTCGGTGGCGGGCTTCATCCTGTCCTCGATGCTCTGCGGCATGTCGCAGAACCTGACACAGATGGTGCTGTTCCGGGCACTGCAGGGCGCGACCGGTGCCTTCATCAGTCCGCTCAGCCAGGCGGCAATGATCGATACCAACAAGCCTTCGCGCCAGCCGCAAATGATGGCGCTGTGGGGCATGGGGATCATGGTCGGTCCGATCCTGGGTCCGTTCCTGGGCGGCTGGCTGACCGAGAATGCCAACTGGCGCTGGGTCTTCTACGTCAACGTGCCGCTGGGTGCTGTTTCGCTAGCGATTCTGCTGGCCGGACTGCCTTCGCGCGAGCGGATCCGGCGCCGATTTGACCTGGCGGGCTTTGCCTTGCTCGCGATCTGCCTGACCGCGATCCAGATGCTGCTCGATCGCGGCAATCATGTCGACTGGTTCGATTCGGCCGAAAGCTGGATTTACCTGGCAGTCGCGGTCTCGACCGGCTGGATGGCACTGGTGCATTTCGCCACCTCCGCGCAGCCGCTGTTCGACCGGGGCCTGTTCGCCAATTCGAACTTCGTGGTCGCGATGATGATCAGCGTGGTGATCGGCGTGGTGATGTTCGCCACCATGGCGCTGCTTCCGCCGATGTTGCAGCACCTGTTCGGCTATACCGTGATCGATACCGGCGAAGCGCTGGTGCCGCGCGGGATCGGGACGATGATCTCGATGCAGTTGGCTGGCTGGCTGGTGCGGCGCGGGGTCGATCCGCGAATCATGATCACGCTGGGTTTCAGCATCGCCGCCTGGTCGCTGTGGGACATGGCTGGCTGGTCGCTGGCGGTTGACCGTGAGGCGATCATGCTGGCGGGGCTAGTCCAGGGGATTGGCATGGGCATGGTCTTCATCCCGATGAACTCGGTCGCCTTTGCTACGCTTTCGCCGCAGCTGCGCACTGATGGAGCAAGCCTGCTCAACCTGTGCCGCTCGATCGGTTCGTCGATCGGGATTGCCGTGACCACGGCCTTTGCCGCCCGCTCGATCCAGGTCAGCCACGCAGACCTGGCGGGGCATGTCACTGCCTCGGCCAGTTCGATGATCGATGTTTCGGCGACCGAGCGCTTCCAGACGGCAGGCGAAACCGCGCTGCGGATGGTCGATGCCGAGGTTAACCGCCAGGCGGCGATGATCGCCTATGTCAACGACTTCTGGCTGATGATGTGGCTGGCGCTGGCTGCCGTACCGCTGGCACTGCTGCTGCGGCGCCAGACTACCGTTCCACGCTTCTAGGCGGCGGGTTTCTTGCGCTGCAGCCCCGAGCGCTTGCACGAGGCGACCAGCTCACCGCGCTGATTGAAGGCCTGGTGCAGGAAGGTGACGATCCCGGCGTCGGGCCGCGATTTCGATTCGCGCAGCTCCAGCACCTCGGTCACGATGTTGAGGGTATCGCCGATGAACACGGGCTTTGGAAACCGCACCTCGTCCCAGCCGAGGTTGGCCACTGCCGTCCCCAAGGTCGTGTCCCCCACGCTGACGCCCACCATCAGGCTGAGGGTGAAGCACGAATTGACCAGCACCTGGCCATATTCGCTGCCCTTCATGTATTCGGCATCAAGGTGCAGCTGCGCCGGATTGTGCGACAGCGTGGTGAAGAGGATATTGTCCGTCTCGGTCACCGTGCGGCGGATCGCGTGATCGAACCGCTGGCCCAATGACAGTTCGTCAAACCAGACTCCGGGCATCGCTCTCTCCCTAACTGCGGAACACGACCGTGCGGCTGCCGTTCAGCAGCACGCGGTCTTCAAGGTGCAGGCGAACCGCCTCGGCCAGCACGCGCCGCTCGATGTCGCGGCCCTTGCGGACGAGGTCGTCCGGCGCATCGGCATGGCTGATCGGTTCGACATCCTGGTGGATGATCGGGCCCTCATCGAGATCGGCGGTGACGTAATGCGCCGTCGCCCCGATCATCTTGACCCCGCGGGCATGAGCCTGGTGATAGGGCTTGGCACCCTTGAAGCCCGGCAGGAACGAGTGGTGGATGTTGATGCAGCGCCCCGCGAGGTCCGCCGAAAATTCATCCGAGAGGACCTGCATATAGCGCGCCAGCACCACCAGCTCCGCCCCGGTCTCTGCGATCAGGGCGCGCAGCGCGGCTTCCTGCTGCGGCTTGGTTTCGGGGGTGACCGGCAGATGATGGTAGGGCAAATCATCGGGCAGACTGACAGACAGCGCCGCGCGCGGATGGTTGCCGGCGATCGCCACGATGTCCATCGCCAGCTCGCCCAACCGCTGGCGGTAAAGCAGGTCAGCCAGGCAATGATCGAACTTGCTGACCAGGATCAGCACCCGCCGCCGGGCGCTTGCCGCCCGCAGCGTCCAGCGCATCCCCAGCTCTTCACCCAGCCGCGCCAGAGCGGCGCGAAAGCTGTCGATCGAGGACGCGCCCGGCGCAAAGGCCACCCGCATGAAAAACTCGCCATCCGCGAGGTCGTTGAATTGCTGCGCTTCCAGGATGTTGCCGCCCGCTTCGAACAGCAGGCCCGTGACGCGCGCGGTGATGCCGGGGCGGTCAGAGCAGGAAAGGGTCAGGATCAGACGGTCTGGCATGGCTACGCTCTTGGCGGATGAGTTTCACTTTGCCAACACCGGGCAATGCGCTTCTTCTTTTATGGCACGCTTCAGGCAGGCAACAGCAATCCGGCGATTGCCGCGATCCATCGCCGGCTGATTGCAGAGGGGTCGGCCTGCATTTCCGGCCAGATTGTTGCTGTGCCCGACAATGATGGTTGGTTCCCAGCGCTGATCCCCGGAGAGGGCGAAGTTCATGGCTAGGTCTATGCCGCCGGTCCCGATTTCACGGCCGAGGACCTCGCTACCTTGGACCGCTATGAGGAATTTGATCCCGCTGCGCCGGAGACATCCTGGTACCTGCGCGAGACGCTGACCCTTACCAATGGCAAGCCCGTCAGCGTCTATCGCATGAACGGCGCGCCGCCCGATGGGGCCGTGCCGATCCCCGGCGGGGACTTCCGCGCCTGGCTGATGGCGCAGAACCTGCCGGAGTTCAGCGGGCGTGGCGAAGCTTAGGACTTGCCTTCCGGGCGATTCCTGCTTAGGGGCGCCCCCTTCATTGACACGGATTCGATGACCTGCCTGGCTAACAAGGGCTGCCATGGCCGGTTGGACGTGTCTCGAACAAGGAGACGAAAATGCCCAAGCTCAAGACGAAGAGCGGCGTCAAGAAGCGCTTCAAGCTGACCGCCACCGGCAAGATCAAGCACGGTGCAGTTGGCAAGCGGCACCGTTTGATCAGCCACAACGCCAAGTACATCCGCCAGCATCGCCGCACCGACACGATCTCTGACGCAGATGCGAAGACGATCAAGAAGTGGGCGCCCTACGGGCTGAACTGAGGAGTACGGATAGATGGCACGTGTCAAAAGGGGTGTAACCACCCGCGCCAAGCATAAGCGGCTTCTCGAACAGGCAGCGGGCTACCGCGGCCGCCGCAAGAACACCATTCGCGTTGCGCGTCAGGCGGTCGAAAAGGCTGGCCAGTACGCCTATCGCGACCGCAAGGTGAAGAAGCGGACCTTCCGCGCCCTGTGGATCCAGCGCATCAACGCTGCGGTTCGCGCCGAAGGCCTGACCTATTCGCAGTTCATCCACGGCACCAAGCTGGCTGGGATCGAACTGGACCGCAAGGCAATGGCCGACCTGGCGATGAACGAAGGCGGCGTCTTCGCTGCTGTCATCGCCAAGGCCAAGGCTGCCCTGCCGGCCTAAGCCGCAGGCACCACAGCCAAGCGCAAGGGGCGCGGACGGGAAACCGTCCGCGCCCTTTTCGTATCGGATTGGGCCGATCGCGCTGAAATGCTTGCGGGTGCGGAGCGGCAATGCAAGTATCACCCCGATCCCGGAAGCGACCGCGGGACACAGGGGTGTTAGCATTACGATGACCAGCCAGCGAATTGGCGATGCGGTGCGTGTCCGCTTCTTCATGCCCTCGCCGGCATTGGCCCCCTATATCACCACATATTACCTGACCGAGGTCGATATCGCCCCGGATGCCCGGATCGAGGATTGGCTCCATCCGGAATGGGCCAATCTGCGCTTTGGCCGCAACGAGACCTGGGAAGCCGGGATCGGTACCGAACCGCTGCGCCGCATGCCGCACTTCATTGCCACCGGGCCGACCCGCCTGGCTGCCCGGTTCCGTACCGGGCCGATGCGCAGCTGGGGGATTGGACTGATGCCACTGGGGTGGGCGCGCCTGATCGGCGTCGCTGCCGTCAACCTGGCCGACCGGACCTGCAATGGCGCGGCCACCCCCGCCTATGCCCATTTCGCACCACTGCTCGACACGATCTTTGCCGGACCACCCGATCCGGCGGCCGAGGCGCAGCGGATCGATGCCTTCCTGCTGGCCATGCTGGAACAGCGCCCGCCGGCCGAGGACGAGGTTCGGATCAAGGCTGCCCACCGCGCGCTGGTCGATCTCGATACCGGTACAGTCAGCGACCTGGCCGAGCGGATCGGCCTCTCGCCGCGTTCGCTCGAACGGCTCTCGCTGCGGGCCTTCGGGTTTTCGCCCAAGCTGCTGCTGCGCCGCCAGCGCTTCCTGCGCAGTCTGGCCCAGTTCATGCTCGACCCCTCGCTCTCATGGATCAAGACGCTTGATTGCCAATATGTCGATCAGGCCCATTTCGTGCGGGACTTCAAACGCTTCATGACCATGAGACCCAGCACTTATGCCGCGCTGGAGCACCCGGTGTTAGGCGCTGCGGCGCAAGCCCGTGCCGCCGCTGCCGGTGCGGCAGTTCAGGTTCTACACCGCCCTGATGCCTGACGCTCAGCCCACCAATGTTGCCATCAAGGTCCGGTTCCACGCGCCGCCGCCATCGTTGCAGCGGTGCTTCACCACCTTTTACCTGACCGAGATCGAAGTTCCGCCAGGCGAGCAAGTCACCGATGCCTTGCAGCCAGAATGGGCCAATCTGCGGTTCTTTTCGGGCGAGCGGCCCTGTTCCTGGATCGACGGCGGAGACCGGGTCGAAGACGCCCGCTTCGTCGCCACCGGCCCCAGTACCCGCGCCACCAACTTTCGCCTGGGGCCAACCCGCTTCTGGGGCATCGGCCTGATGCCGCTGGGCTGGGCGCGGTTCATCGGCCTTCCTGCTGCCGATCATGCCAACCTGATCGCCGATGGCGACCGCCACGCCAGTTTCGCGCGCTTCCTGCCGCTGGCCGAAAGCCTCACGCTGCGTCCGGAGGAT